>DETU01000037.1 GCA_002362175.1 Ruminococcus sp. UBA3280 | reverse complement strand
ATAATTGTGCAAAGTGGATATTGAAAATTGCAGAAAATAGAGATGTTACAATAAATCTTCGTCATATCATGGATTTTGGAAAGAAAAAATTTAAAATAAAGATACTGAATACTGACAAAATTGTAACGAATATGGAAGAACTTCTTCATTCTGCTTATAAGTTTGTATAGGAGTAAAGAAATGACAGGTATTCATAAGATAAGTGTTTCAAACAATATTGCAGTTTGCTTCAGTATATTGCCGTTCAAATACTTTTTCTCCTTTTATTACATTTCCTGTATTATTTTTTCCATTTCCATCACTATTTTTCATTGTGTAGCATACTTTCAGATTTTTTACAACTGTAATACTGATATTTAACTTGATTTACATTTCTTTTTGTGATATAATATAAGAAATAAAGCAAGCAGGTGATGAGCAATGAGAAAACATTTTAATATAACAGGGGATTGCAAGCCTAAACTGCACTATATGGTAGACTTGACTCAGAGACTTGAAAAGATAAAGTCAATGGTTGACAGCGGAGAATATTTTGTAATCAATCGTGCCAGACAGTTCGGAAAGACTACTACTCTCAAAGCGTTACAGAAATTTCTTGCAGATGAGTATTATGTGATAAGTCTTGATTTTCAGTATCTTACTGATGAGGATTTTACGGATTCAGGGAGTTTTGTAATCGCTTTTGCTCAGGAAATACTGGATTCTGTCAATGAAAGTATTGTGATTCCTGATGAACAAAGAAAACAGCTTGAAGAAATAGCTGACGGAAAAACAGTCCGAATGGCTATGTTGTTCAGAATAATCACTAAATGGTGCAGTAATGTTTCAAAACCGTTGCTGCTTATGATTGATGAAGTAGACAGTGCTTCTGATAAACGAGTGTTTCTTGATTTTTTAGGATTATTGAGAGCTTGTTATATTAACAGAGATGTAAATCCGACATTTCAGTCGGTGATACTTGCAGGAGTACATGATATAAGAAACTTGAAACAGAATATACGTCCTGATAGTGAGCATAAGCATAACAGTCCGTGGAATATAGCTGCAAAATTTGATATTGATATGAGTTTTTCTGTATCTGATATTTCAGGAATGCTTAAAGAATACGAAAATGACAATCATACGGGTATGAATATTGAAGAAATATCACACCTTATTTATGACTATACGTCAGGTTATCCTGTACTTGTAACAAAAATCTGTAAGTATATTGATGAGGACATTAAGTTATGGACGAAAGACGGAATTGTAAAAGCAGTTGGAATTGTTCTTGCAGAAACAAATCCACTATTTGAATCTCTTATAAATAAAATAGAGGATTATCCCGATATTAAGGATAATCTTTACAGAATTCTTATTAAAGGTGAAAAAGTACCATATAGTCCAGATAATGAATCAGTAAAGAATCTTATGAGATATGGATTTGTTAAGGCTGAAAATAATGAACTTGTTATATCAAACAGAATCTTTGAAACACGTCTGTATAACTTGTTGCTTACATCTGAGGAAATGAAAAATACTCCTATTTTTAGAGCAGGGTACTATGACAAGCCTGAATTTATAAAAAACAGTCAGCTTGATATGGAACTGATACTTGAACGTTTTGTAATTCATTTCAATGACATTTACAGCACTCAGACCGACAAGTTTATTGAAGATGATGGAAGAAAATGTTTCTTGCTATATCTTCGTCCTATCATTAATGGAGTTGGAAACTATTATATTGAAGCCCAAACCCGTGACCATAGACGTACTGATATTATAGTAGATTATCTTGGTCAGCGTTATATCATTGAATTGAAAGTATGGCATGGTGATAAATATAATTCTGATGGAGAGCAGCAGCTTGCGGATTATCTTGACATTTATCATCAGAACAAAGGCTATCTTGTTACATTTAGTTTTCTGAAAGATAAAAAAGTTGGTGTAAAAACCGTTCAGTATGGTGACAAAACTATCGTTGAGGCAACAGCGTGAATGCTCTATCTATATTCAAATTAAATATTGTAATTAGCTTGTAAAGTCCTCAGAAATATGGTATAATATATTTAATATAATTTAATATAATCTGTGAGGTGATGGCATGAACGAGCTTAAGTCTATTCCGATAGGAATTGAAGATTTTAAAGAAATAATTGACAAGGATTACTATTTCGTAGATAAAACCTTATTCATTAAAGATGTTCTTGATAACGGTTCAAAAATTACTCTTTTTACACGTCCGAGAAGATTCGGCAAAACACTCAATATGAGTATTCTCAGAAGATTTTTTGAGAAAACGGAAGAGGATAATTCATATCTTTTTGACAGACTTTTAATATCTGGAGCAGGGGAGAAATACCATAAATATATAGGACAGTATCCTGTTATCAGTATTTCTTTAAAAAGTATGAAGCAACCCAGTTTTGAGTTGGCATTAACTGAATTTAAAAGGATAATTTCAAACGAGTTTCGCAGACACAGAGAGATAGCTGAATCAGATAAAATTTTTGATTCTGATAAGGAAGATTTTTTGAATATCTGCAATCGCCGTGGAGATTATTCAATGTATAATACATCACTTAATTTTCTGTCAAACTGTTTATATGAAGTGTATGAACAAAAAGTAATAGTTCTTATAGACGAGTACGATGTTCCATTGGAAAACGCTTATTTTAATGGATTCTACGACGAAATGATAAATCTGATACGTTCAGTTTTTGAAAGTGTGCTTAAAACCAATGATTCCCTTGAATTTGGCGTTCTGACAGGCTGTCTGCGTATTTCAAAAGAGAGTATTTTTACAGGACTAAACAATCTTTCTGTTCACTCTGTGACTGATAATTCTTTTGCATCTTATTTTGGATTTACTGAAAGTGAAGTCAGGAAGCTTTTGGGATATTATAATTTATCAGATTGCTTTGAAGAAATAAAGCAATGGTATGATGGATATTTATTTGGTGAAACAGAGATATATAATCCGTGGAGTGTATTGAAATACATCCAGTTTGCTTTGAATAACAAGAACCATATTCCTCAAACTTATTGGGTTAATACAAGTTCAAACAATATTATTCATGAACTTATTACCAAAAGCGATAGAAGAATACGTGATGATATTGAAAAGCTATTAACAGGCAAAAGTATTGATAAACCATTATATGATGACATCACATATACTAATATGAATGTAAAATCTGAATATATTTGGAGTTTCCTGCTCCATACGGGTTATCTGAAACCTACAAATATATATCAGAAGGGAATACAGAATTATTTTACTGCGGTAATTCCCAACACAGAGATTATTACTACTTATGAAAATACATTCAGACAGTGGTTTGACGAATCAATCAGAATTGCAAATAAAAGCGTATTACTCAATGCAGTTCTTGGTGGCGATGCTGAAACTTTTGAACTTGAAGTAAACAGGTGGTTATTGAAAAGTATAAGCTATCATGATGGGTATGAAAATTTCTATCACGGTTTTCTTGTGGGATTATTAGAATACTCAGATGAATATCTTGTTGAATCAAACCGTGAAAGTGGTACAGGCAGAAATGACATTGTGATTAAAAATGTTCTCACACGTGAAATTGCAGTTGTACTGGAAATAAAGTCAGTCGGTAAAGGTGAAACTCTTGACAGTATGTGTGATGTGGCTTTACAGCAGATTGAGGACAGACAGTATGAAGTTAGTCTTGTGAATGAAGGTTACAAGAAAATTCTTAAATATGGCATTGCTTTTGAGGGAAAAAGATGTAAAATAAGGGTATGAATCATACCCTTATCCGTACCCTTACAGCAATAAAATTACCCTGAAAATAATGGTATTTTACGTGAAATAAAACGCCGATTTTTGGAGATATTTCATTAGTTTAATACAGGATGATACGGTATTTTTGATTCTCATAACCCGAAGGTCGTTGGTTCAAATCCAGCCGCCGCAACCAATTCATAGAACGCTGTATGTTGTAGAAATCACGATATATAGCGTTTTTTCTTATCTCCGAAAAATCGGGGATATTATTCTGTCCGTTGTTTGTCCGTTATTCAGAATTTTTGTCACGTTTCTGATAAATGCAATCTGCAACACTCGTCATTGCTCTTGCCTGAGCCTCCTGAAAAGAATGACTGTAAATATTCAAAGTTGTATTTGCATCGTTATGTCCGAGACAAGCCTGAACCGTCTTAACGTCAACGCCGTTGCTGATTAGTACAGAGGCATTGAAGTGACGGAATGAGTGAATATTGCAATAGCGGATATTGTGCTTTTTACAGAAATTTTCAAGAAATCTGCGTGGAGCTCGTACACTCATTGGTGAACCGTCAGCTTTGGTGAAAAGCCTATCACATTCAATCCACTTGTCGCCGAGAGAAATTTTGTAATCGTCCTGAAATTTTTTGTATTCAAGGAGCTGATTAGCAAGTTCATGAGGAATTTTCAGCATACGGATACTGCCCTTAGTTTTCGGAGTATCGGCGTAAATTCCTTTTTCCTTTGTCCAGAGCGAATTACGGCGAACGTCCATAAGACAGTTTTCAAAGTCAAAATCTTTCCATTCCAGACCAAGTAATTCTCCACGTCTTAAACCTGTAAAAATCGCAAGCATGAAGAACATCACGAACGAAAAATGTTCATCTTTTTCCTCCTCAAACCAATCAAGAATCTGCTGAATTTCGTCCATTGTGTAAACGTTTCTTTCTTTCTGAATAACCGTCGGAAGTGATACATTTCTGCACGGATTGGAACTGATAATCTGCTGTTTCACAGCGAAATCGAACACCGAAGAAATAAACGAAATATAATTTTTGATAGTTTTAGGCGAAAGGTACTCAATAGTATCGCCGTGCTGGTCGATTTTGGGAGTTTCTGTCAGCTGAGTGATAAATTTCTGTATTGTGCGTGTCGTGATTTTGTCCATTCTCATGTGTCCGACAGCCTTGTAAACACGGTCTGAAAAATAGCGGTAATTGCGGATTGTCTGGGCTTTCAGCTTGATTTCGGCATATTCCTTGAACCACTGTTCTGTAAATTCCTGAAACTTCACCGCCGAATTTACGTGACCGTTCATGCACGATTCCTCAAATAAAACTGCCTGTCTTTGCAGTTCTTTTTCAATCTGTTTTTCTGTCATTTTCGGGTCAGGCTTCCACGTCATAGAACGCTCAACCTGATTTCCGTTTACATCGTAACCGCAGGAAACCCTGATTTGATAGGATTTTCCACGTTTTCTGATTGTAGCCATAAATTTTTCCTTTCTCAAGGACAGTTTACGGCATACTCCTTTGAAATTATTTTATCGCAGATTTATGTATTTGTCAAGCACCTGAAAAGAAAATATGGCCGTAAATTTTTCTATTTTATTCTAACACATTTTTTCTGTTATCTTTATAAATTTCAAATTCAGTCGCTAAGGCACGGGAATTGATAAATTCCATAGCCTTGCGATACTTTGATTTCAACTGCTCCAGTTCTGAAACTTTTTCAGCACTCTTTTTCAACTGTTCACGGGAAAAAGTTGCAGGCTGTTTGTACTTGTTAAGTTCAGCGGTCAAAAATTTCACCTGTACTTCCAAATCGGTGACTTTCTGCAATAATTCAGCATTTTCAGATTTCAGTTTTTTGGTATTTTTTATGCTCGCAACCTGTTTTTTCGCAAGGTCTGTTAAATTCTGAAAATCTTCCTCTGAAAGAGAAATTTTATTCTTGCTGAATCGTGATTTTTTCGTCTCTATGTTGTCGATTTCCACAATTTTAACTTTCTTTTCAGTAGCTGTTTTCAGTTCGCCATTAAGTGCATCAAGTTCAGACTGCGACTTTTCATTCTCAACTGCAAGCTGTTCAGCTTTTCTGCGTTGCTCCTTGTATTCCGAAACTTCCAAAGTACCTCGTGACTTTTCGGGCGGTAACGGTTCAATTCCATGCCGATGACATATTTCATTCAGCACTTCAACTTCTTTTTCTCTCCAGCGTGCAATTGCCTGTTTTCCGTCACCATAGCCCATTTCTTTGAGTGCCTGAGCGATGCCGTTCTGGGTATCCATGCCACGCTTATAATGTCCGATAGGTATGTAATCAATATGCAGATGCGGAGTTGCCTCGTCCATATGCAGAACGGCATTGAATACATGAAAGTTCGGATTTCTTGCCTGAAAACTGTTCATATATTCTTTTAAACAGTCGGCAACAAGTTGAAAATCTTCCGTTCCATATCCAGAATCTTCCATTCTGCCAATCTGGACTACATCTTCATAGAAACTTTTTCGCTTATCGTTTGCAGTCACTACAGAATTGGACGGCTTACAGTGAAATAAATGCTCGTAGTAAGTGCCGTGAATTTTCCGGTCATTTCTTTTCTGACGAGCATTGTATCTTTCAACCGCTCCACCGAAAAGTTCATCATATACTTCACCAATAGGTTTTGAAATAAATGTGATGTTGTCAGTAATGCGATTTCTGTCAACATTATTAGCGATAAAATTTCTATTGTTGTGTGTGATTGAACCTTTACCCTGTCCGAATGATATTCTCTTTGATTTCATATTTTTTCCTTTCTGTAAGCTGAGGGAAGTGCTATCGCAAACGGCTTGATATCCGGATTTACAAAGGGCTTGCGCCGTTTGTAACGCCTTAGTACTTGCGACATTAGTGTGACCGTTAATATCACAAGTACACGGCGCTCTGCGAGGCTAAACAGCAGACGAAGCTGCCGAAATTACTTCTGAAAATAAGAAATCAGGTCAGCCTTGTTGATGAGGATTTTTCCACGCTTACCCTCACCGGTGCGGATAAATTTCACTTTGTTCTGTGCCACGAGTTTACGGACGGTGTTCTCAGAAAGTCCCTTGACTTCCTTGCAACATTCCTTGACCGTGAGCATCTCAACAGGCTTTTCAACAGGTTCGGAAACTTCCGTATCATTCGTAAGCTGAATTAACAGATTCATAATTTGGTCTGCGATTTTTTCTTTTTCAATCTTTGTCATAAAAAACTCCTCTTTCTCTCTTATCGAGTTTGTGATTTGTGAACTTTCAGCATTATCAACATTATCGACAAAATACATTCAAGTGTCGATTGTGCTGAAAATGTTGATAGTTCAGATATTTGGATTTATATAAATCATAATTCCGCTTTTATTATTTCCGTTCGCACCCTTGACGGTTTCACGGCGGATATATCCATATTCTTCGAGCATTTCAGCAGTCTCATTGAAATCCTGTGCGTTCTTGAAAAGTGTGCATCGGCAGATTTTGTATAAATCGTTCTGGCGGATTTGATAAATATTTTTCGCCTTGATTTTCTCAATAACTCGCTCTGCCTTGACCGTTCCAATGTCAACATCACCTTGTCCGTAGGCGAAAATTGTCTGTTCACGATAATAATTCGCAATCTCAATCGCAGAACAGAGTGTGTCCAGATTTACATGAACTTCAGCAGGATTTTTATTATCAAGCTCACACTTTATGCAGTGAATAATTCCACAAATTCGCAGAATCAAGCCGTGATATTTTCCGCCCCAGTCACGACAGAATGCCATTTCCGTTAGCAAATTTTTTTCAATGAAATTATTGTAGTAATCAACAAATTCCTTGAACGCTTTGCCCTCGAAATGCAGGTATATCTCATTTTCGTCACGATATGTAAATTTTTTATGAAGAAGTCTGTAAATCAAATGCTGGTAATTTTCCGTAACGTTTTTCGGCATTGGCTGAGTATCATACTTTCGCTGACCGATGTTGCTTTGCGGAAAACAATAAATCAACCTCGCAATCAGACCACTGCCACGGAATGCCGTATTGTTTATCATACTGTCGAATACATAAGGCTGACACGCAAGGCAAACCGACATATACGGACGTTTCAGCGTGATGCTGTCCCTGCCTACACGGTCACTGATATACATCTCACCGTTATAGGATTTCAGTATCAAATCAAGATTCGGAATGTTATTCGAGTAGCGACCGTTGAAATTTCCGAGCATACCCGCTTCGTCTGAAATCATCAGCAGTGACTTGTTTTCATAAAGCAATTTTACGAGTGCTTCTGGTGTTACGTCATCAACAACGATTCGGCGGAAATTATTGTCCTGAATATTGCTGATTTTTGTCTGTAAACCGGCGATTTCATTCGCTGTAACATCATCTTTCTTTTCAAGTGCAAGCAGTTGACTTTCAAGAATTTTTCGTTCAGCCTGACATTTGAAAATATCGGTTTTATTCTGTTCATTCCAGTCGTGCGTGAACTGCGCAAAAGGACGTTTTATCGCCGAAATTACAGGAGATTTCTTGAAACTCGGTTCGGCAATTGTGAGTGCATCAATCACGAGCGGTTCGGTATGGTCATATTTTCCCGACATTCTGTAAACTCCCGAAAAACAGTAGCTTAGTGCAGAAATCAGGGCAGTTCCAGCCATTGCAACGTCTGTTGACGTACTTTCCGATAACGCAAAAGCCATGTCACACAAAATCGGCGGAAGTGCGTTTGCAGGGTAGTTAATCAGGCTCGACCTATCTCGGCGAAGCGGAAAAGGATTTTTCCATTCATTCATTTTATCACCTTTCTTTTTCTGATGTTCAAAATCGAATGTATCTTGACACAAATTCGATTTCATGATAAAATTATATCATGAAAAAAAACAGTATTTCAATATGTCAGGCAGAATAAATACAGTGTCAGGGGAAATTAAGACATGAAAAATCTGAATCAGGAAATCACAAGAAATAATATTATAAATATGAGAAAATCCCATAAATACAGCCAAAGACAGCTTGCTGAACTTGTAGGGGTATCACGTACAACATACAACGGAATTGAAAACGGAAAAGTGAAAATTACGATATTCTATGTTGAATTACTTGCAAAATTTTACAATGTTCCGACTGAAAAAATTGCAATAGTTTCGGGCAGTTACGATGAAGGATTTTATCATGGAATGCAGGCTCAGAAAAAAATAGATGACAGCGAATTTGACAGCCAAAACATGAAAATATATCAGACTGAAAAAGAATTATTATCAGGCGAAAAGACAGAAAGTACGCTTTATCATGCATTAAAATCTATGGGATATACACTGGACGTTATAGATTTGAATGAGTGCGACCCTGCAATAATTCCATCCGATATTTTGAAATCATGTGACGGTGGAAAAATTTTCATTCTGAAAAAAGAAAAAAACTTTGTTGCATACTGGTCACCTGATGATTTCTGTAAATTCGAGCATTTTATTATGACTTCAATAAACGGCTATTTATCGGAACTTGCACAAAAAACTTATGAAGCATCAGAAAATCCGAAAAGTAAAGATTTTGTTTTCATTGACGGCAAAAGAGTTTCTTTTCGTCGAAATTCCAATACGTTCAAGCCGAATACCGAAAATAAAAAACTTTTTATAACTGATTCAAAAGAAGAAAAATATTTTGAACGCAAAAACATAGATGAACTTAAAGATAACGTTAAAATTT
>DETU01000091.1:18964-19165 GCA_002362175.1 Ruminococcus sp. UBA3280 | reverse complement strand
TTTTCACCAAAATTTAAAAAAACCTTGAAATTGGATTTTTACTCCAAAATCAAGGTTTTTATTTTTCGTGTTAAATTTTTTAATTTGAGAATTTTTCACTTTATCCCACCGGATATTCAGCTATATACCGCAGTTTTCCATACTTTGCACGTATTTTCACGGCTTTATCCGGCTTTTTTCATTTTTGACGTTTTGCTTGAA
>DETU01000091.1:0-18676 GCA_002362175.1 Ruminococcus sp. UBA3280 | reverse complement strand
TGACGTTTTGCTTGAAAATTTACATCTATTTGTGAGAAACCAATAAAAACGGCTCTGAAAGTCTGTGTATTATTTTTCGTATAATTTTCGGGGATTTTCTTTTTCTCTGCTATGAAAACCCTGAATCCTGCTCCGTAACTTCTTCTGAAAGCGTTCAAATCCTCCTCAAAGGCAAATGTCATCTACGGTTCTGACTATAAGATTTTCGGCGGATAAACGCAAAAAAAGCCCGAATATTCGGACTTTTTTGTGGTGTCATCTATTTCGGTTCACCATTATGGCAGGGGCAGAAGGATTTGAAATTTGCGCTACGCTTTTTCTAACTTTTGCTAACTTGCCCGAAACGGCGTAAAATCGTCAAATTACACGAATGTACAAAAATGCGTTTAGTCCATTATTTGCTATGTTTTTGTAACAATAAAGGACAAATAAAGGACAAAAAATTATGGTCTACTCCTGTTATAATGTAATGAAATTAGTATCGAAAATAATATGGAGGATACGAAAAAGAGAAGTTTAATTGATGAACTTTATGACTATGATCTTTTTCACTTAACAGAAACTGAGGAAGTGGACGAAGCATACAAGTCTGCAATGGACAGGATTGTCAATGCAGAAGCAGAATTGCTGAAAAACTTTCCCGATTGCAAAGATGTTTTGAGCGAATATCAGTCGGCAGACATTGATCTGCACAACCTCTCCAACCGCAATGAGTTTCGCAAGGGTTTCAGAGTGGGCACACAGCTTGTTCTTGAAATGATAAAACCTATCAAGTGAGGTGGTCAAAATGAGCAGATATAAGAGCGAACAGGTAACTTACAATCCCCTGAAAAGGAAATACGTTCCGCTGTGGAGACTTAACACCAACACCGTGACCGTTACGCACTTCAATCCCGACACGCTCACAGAGGAGCATAAGACCTACCACACCGACTACATCAAGTATCATCTTCATTTCTCTGACAGCAAGTACCCCGATAGGCTTCACAAGCTCGTTAATGAGAGCAAGATCATTCAGTGCCTTGATGATTTGGAACTGAAAGTCGATGAAGCTATTGCTCGTCAGGTGGAGCGTTGGAAAAAGTCGGATAAAGAGTATCAATCAGCTGTTGTGAGTGGCGATACCCAAAAGCAGATTGGACTTGAAAACTGCCTTATCTATATGGCGAGAGAAATTGTGTTTGAATGTATGATTTATATTTGAGATTTAACGGCTGTGCTTTCGGGTGCAGCCGTTATTTGCTATTTTTGTCAAAATTATGAATTTGATGTAGGATATATGATGTAAAGTTTGATTTTTAATTATTTATTTAATTGTAAAATTTTCACCAAATGGGACTTTTGAAAAAAACCATCTTCTACATCTTGACATAGTAGCATTGTTAATATAATTTACAAAGCTGCTTTCCATATAACATAGTCTATTTTTTGAATTTTTCTGTGATTTCTCATTTTTTTGCATATACAATACTAAATTTGAGGTCAATGGAAATATCACTTCATCTATATCTTTTGGGTTATTACAGTATGACATAATTACAGGGTTATCACTGGTCAAAATCACATCATTATTTGTGTATCCAATAAAAAATGACATGTTTAGTAGATTTTTAGATAAAGACATTATTTCATAATTATCCATTTCACTAATTTGTTTATAAAACGGAAGTGTAGCCATTAAAGCAGCATTTCTACTGGAATTTTTTTCCAAACATTCTCCCCATATTTGATCTAAACCTTTTTCAACCTCTTTTATTATATCTGGGGATCTATAAATTTGAATTGCAGCGAATAACGATAGAGATTTTTTTTCCTTTGAGGTTAAGAAACAATAAGGATTGCAAATACTTCTATTTTCTACTTTGTTTTTAATTGAATTTAAAGCAATACTGAATCTACGCTCATATGTAGAAAGCATATTTTCGTTAAAATTACAAAGAAGTAAATTATCATTTTCATCTTTAAATTCATACAAATAATCTTGATAACAGACGGAGTTTATAGATACAGATGCAATATTCCCAGTGGATTTATCATATCGGTACATCGTTTTACCATTATCTGAAAAGTTTTTTAAATAAAACCTTGGGATAAAATGTTGTTTTTTTGTGATTTCAGCCATTCATTTCCCCTCCGTTAACTTCCTATACATCCTCATCAGTTCCCCCACGCACTCGCTCTCAGTCATTTTAATTGGAAATCCATAAGCCTGCATAACAGCCTTATCGTTAAGCTGGTGAGCCTTGCGGAGTTCGGGAGGCATAGTAGTTTCGTCGTAGAGGTCGGCGAGGGAGCAATCGGGATATTTTGCTCTGGCATCAAGTATCATTTGTGCGGTATGTTCTATCGTGGCTTTTTGTTCGGCTGTCGGACTGCACCATGGGAAGTTGTTGTAGACTATGTTAATTGAATACTGATAGCTTGGACCATAATATCCGCAAGTTGTTCGCATCCATGCCATATGCACATTTGAAGTTAAAATACCAAATTCGTAAAATCCTGCGTTTTCTACTATTCTTATTTTGTTGCCCACAACAATATCAGGAGTCATAAAATCAATTGGCACATATCTTCTTCCACCAGACGATACCTCTGGAATTGCAATGTAGTTTGTTTGAGGTTGTTGGTTCTCATCAAACAAAGTAGGGGTTTCAGCTTTTTTTCTTGTAGCAGCTTTACTACTTTTCATTCTGCATTCTTTAACCGCTTCAATACGTTTAAGAATTGGTGGATATTTCTTTAGGATAGCAGGACTAACGCCTACCAACCATAAACAATATCGTGGTTTGCGGTCTATAAAATCTTTACCCATCATAAATTTACGAAACAAGCCTTGTGAATCAGGATATAAGTTGATAAAATCAAAATATTCTTGTTGTGTAAATATAAAATTGCCATTATCTGTTGGCTGACTTCCTCTGTGCATAACAGAAACATCACATATTGGTTTGTTTCTTTTTTCTACAAATACATCACTTGCTTCCAATAAATAGGCATTAATATGTGATACATTTTTAGTTATTTTATCTTGAAATAAAATACATGGTTTTAGATTTTGATATGAAAAACCAACAATAACTACAAAAACAGTTGCACTTTTGGTTGCTTCAGTTTTCCATTTAAATGAATTATGAGCAAAATTAATATATATCCCTTCTTCAAATAGTGATTTCCACAAAGGAGCTATTTGTTCACCTTGACAGATTGAATTTGTGGAAACAAAAGCAGTTCTGATATTTGTATTTTTCATAAAGATAGCAGCTTTTTTATACCAACAAGCAACGTAATCAAGTACACCAGCTGATTTTCCGAATAATGCATATTTTTCTTCTTTTTGATCTACTGACATCATAGCTTTAACAGATGATTCCTTAGCTGAAACACGTCCTGAATTGGCAACAAACGGCGGATTTCCCATAATATAGGACAATTTTTCTTTAGGCACAACGCTTTCCCAATCAATACGGAGAGCGTTTGCTTCTGTGATATTGGCATAGGATTTCAGCGGCAGGAAATCGAGTGAGCGATCAACAATTTCCTCGGTTTCATGCATCATCTGACTTTCGGCTATCCAAAGAGCAGTCTTAGCGACCGTCACGGCAAAGTCATTTATTTCAATACCGTAAAACTGCCCGATACCGACCTTGATAGGGTCAAATTCGCCCTCACCGTCAAGCAGCATCTGACCGCCATGTATCGCTTTCAAAGCATCATTTTCCAGTCGGCGTAGACTGATGTAAGTTTCGGTTAAGAAATTTCCACTACCGCAAGTCGGGTCAAGAAACGTAAGCGAAGCAAGTTTACTGCGAAACTCCTCCAACTTATTTCGTCTTTTTTTATCAACCTTTACTTCGCAGATCTCCGCAAATTCAGCTTTCAGCCCGTCAAGAAAAAGAGGATCAATGACCTTGTGAATATTCTCAATAGAGGTATAGTGCATACCGCCGGAACGCCTTGTTTCGGGATTCAGAGTACTTTCAAATACTGCTCCGAAGATAGTCGGGGATATTTCCGACCAGTCAAATCCTGCACTTGCCTTGTTGACAAGCAGATCAACGATTTCCTCGCTGAATCGAGGAATTTCGATATTCTCATCAGCAAAAAGTCCACCGTTTACATAGGGAAAAGCGGCAAGTTCATCGTCCATATAGGGGGCACGTTCTTCCGGCTTTTGGTCAAGCACTTGAAACAGTTCAATCAGAGCTTTGCGGACATCTTTCGGCTGAAATTGTTTCAGATAATTGCCGAACATTTCGTGATGCCCGAAAATACCCGCATCCTCCGCATACAGACAGAAAACAAGCCGAACGCAAAGCATATTGAGACTTTTTAGCGTTTCGGGACTGTCAGGATTCTTGTACTGCTTCAAAATGGTATCGTACATTTTGCCCACAAGCTCGCCAGCCTTTAACGAGATCTCCATTTCTTTTTTCAGACTTTCGTTGCCTGTTTCCACGAGGAATTGCAGACGGTAATATTCTTTTGCAAGGTCTTTCAGAAAAATCTGCTCCGGCTCACCGTTAGGCTTGTTCATGTCGTAGATCAGAAACTCAGAGAAATTACAGGTCACCACCCAGCGAGGGTGCTTGTTAACCGGAAGCTCAACGATATATCTTTTGGCTTGCTGAAAGGGATTCAGAAATGTTCCGTCCGACTGCTTGATGCTCTTGCGAAGATCCTTTCCGAGACTTTTCTGCTCGATCATGACTCTGGTGCTTTTGATGTAGCCGTCAATAAAGCCCGTACTTTTGTCGATATGTACCTGATCTTCAAATGTGATAAATCCTGCAATATCCTCAACGCCGTACACGTTTACAAGCAAATCTATCCAGAATTTCTGAGATTCTCCCTTTTCGTAGCCCTTGCCCTGCCAACGCAAAGCAAATTCTTTCGCCGCTTTTTTCTGTTCTTTTTCGGTCATTACATCTCCTCCGTATCTCCGCAATTCTTACTATTTGTTATATCATGTTTCGCCAAAAAAAGCAACGGTTTTATAGACTTTTTGTAGACTTTTGCGTGTATTATTATCTTGACTCCGACACTACCTAATTGCCGGGCAGGCTCGTCAACAGGCAATCGAGGCAAGATAATTTAAATATATTTTTTTATTTCTGCCGTTATAAGAAACAAAAACATCTGTTTAAATTTATGTAAAAAGTAGAAATTTTGATTTTTAGACAAAAAATTTCTTAAAATCTACCCAAAAATTTGATTTTTCCCGGTTGTATAGTAGAGGAAGTTTATCGACAGAAAATGGTTATGACTAATTGAGTCAGAAATAAATGTTAAGTTTCTGTAAACAATAGTAAATTTTCTTCCCGAATCAACGATTATCTCATTAGGTATATAGAAGGCTGTATTCAATCTGCAATATATGACTATGAACATAACATACAATCAACTGCTGATGTTTTTAGGTATAATGTAGAATCTGAGATTTTTAAGCAATTTTTTTCTTGAAATTCGGTTGACAAACTGAAATTTTTCGGTATATATATGGAGGATAAAATTGACAGTGAGTTTCTGACGGTCAAAACAGACTGTGGAAAACTTAAATCTCTGCAAAATTTGTGTGCTATTGTGGCTGGACAAGAAAGATTCACGGCGTACAATAATTATCACACTAAAATACGTTACAAAAAGAAAGGACGATGATGATTCATTGAACAACGAAAATCAGTGGGCAACACCCACACCACTCCGTCCCGACGGAACAAACCTCCTGCCGTTCCCCGTGAACGCACTTCCACCCATATTAAGGGAAATGGCGCAGGCGATTGCAACTACAACATCGACGGACGTTGCAATGGCAGGGACGGCGATACTCTCGGCAGTGAGCTACTGCTTTTCGGGAGTGTACCGTATGTCGGCAAAACGAGACCACACCGAACCGCTGGTGCTTGATGCCTTGACCGTAGCAGAGCCGAGTTTTAAAAAGTTACCAGTCATTTCAATGGTGAAACGACCGTACCAACAATTCGCCCACGATTGGAATGAGAACAACAAGCAGGATATCTTCAAGGCGCAGGCTGAACGCAAGCTCTTAGAGGGCAGGCTTACGGCTCTTGAAAAGAAGAGTGATGTGACTGCCTATGAGATAGCCAAACTCCAGACGGAAATCAGCAACCTTCCTGAAAGTAATTTCCGCAGGATAGTCGTTGATGATATTACACCTGAATCGCTCGTCAATCAGCTTGCAGATAACGGTACTCTGCTGATGATCTAGGACGAAGCCGGTATGCTCGGTAACTTTAGCGGACGATACAGTAATAACGTCCCTAACCTCGATTTGCTTTTGAAGTCGTGGAACGGCGAGCCTTACATCAGTGACAGGGCAACAAGGGAGAGTATCACCCTTAAAAAGCCGTACATGAGCATTTGTCTTGCCTGTCAGTCCTATGTTTTTGACAGCATGATAAACAACTCAGCTTTTCGTGGAAGTGGTCTGATATCAAGATTTATGTATTGTTTCCCAAAAAGCAATATCGGTACAAGGCGATACGACACACAGCCTGTTCCCGAAGTGGTCAGCAGCTTCTTCAGCGGTGCGGTGGCAGTGAAATCTCTCTTGATCAGATTCTCCCTGTTCTGGGTTTCAGTATCAGCCTTTGTGATACCGTGAGGTTTGCGATGCCTGTGGATAAGCCCGGCTTCGCTCATAGTGCGATATGCTGTCCTGAGGCTGACATGAGTGCCTTTCTGTGCAAGAGCTGCCTGCATCCGTCTGACACCGTAATTCTTATTGTCAGGATGCTCTGAAAGAATTCCCTGTATTTTGACCAGAAGAAGCTGTCTCGCACCGGGCTTGCCCTGATTTCTGAGCCAGCGATAATAGCCTGATTCGCTGATTTTCAGGAATCTGCATATCGCTTCTGCGTCGTACTTGCTGCGGAACTCATTGACGAACAGATGGCGTTCGCTTGTCTTTACTTCTTCCGGTCTCTTGCGAAAAAACCGAGTGCGTCCTTGAGAATATCATTTGTTTTGCGAAGCTCAGCATTTTCTCGCTCAAGCTCCGTAATTCGCAGCTTTGCTTCGTCATCGGTCATCTGATACTTATTAGCTTTTATAGCTGCATTTCGCTTGCTTCGCCAGTCTGAGAGTGTGTAATACTGTATTCCCAACTGCTGAGCAGCCTTTTTCAGTCCGATCTCATCCGAAAGCTTTAATGCTTCTTCCTTGAATTCTTTACTGTACTTCATAGTCGTTTTCCCTTTCTGGTTTTCATTATTCTTATTCTACCAGATTTTTGGGTGTTTGTCGACTGCTCTTTCAGTATAACACTTCAAAGTGACTCCGCATTTGCATATCGACTATGTTCATGTGGGGCATTTTGACAAGGGACTTGATATCCGAAATGCTATGGCGAAAGCCTTAGAGGAAATGGGCTATGGCAAAGGTGCAAATGCAATCAATCGCTGGCGGTTAGCAGAGTGGGAAGTCCTGCATCAGATATGCAAGGCTCACAGTATTGAGATCAGCGAGCCGAAGAAGTCAAGAGGGTACAGCTATATCGTGCAGGAGTACGGCGAGCATCAGGATAAAATCAGAGAGCTTGAAGCTGAACTCGACAAGGCAGCAAAGAAAAAGGTCAAGCTGACCGAGATTGACAGCGTAGAAACTGGAAAAACTGTTTTCAGCGGAAAAGTCACCGTATCGCAAGAGGATTGGGACAATGTGACCGCCCTTGCAAAGAAAGAGGTAGCTTCACAAAAACAGACTAAGAAACTCCGTAAAGAACGTGATGAAGCAGTTCAAAAATATAATGCTCTCAAAACTAAATATGAAGCAGTTTCCACGGAGCTTGCTACATATAAAAAAGCAGAGGAAGAAAAACGGTATTTCTCCCGTGAGAAACTTAATGAGCAGACACAGAAAATCTCAGACCGTGAAAAGCTCAGAAAGGCTATGGCATTTATTTCTGCGTGCGGTCTGTCAGACGATTTTGCCCGGTTTAAATTAAACAAAACAAGAGCTTCAGAGTTGGAATAAAAGACAAAAAGATATGACATACTTCTGAAATACTTGACACACATAGAAATATGCGCTAAGATTATAATAACAGGAGTATGCCATAAAATCTGTATGATAGAAAGGAATCATTTTATGACTACGATAAGAAAACGTGGAGACTCCTATCAGATAAGAGTTTCCTGCGGTTATGATACATCGGGAAATCAGGTCACTCAGACCAAGACTTGGAAGCCCGACAAAGGAATAACACCAAAGCAGATTGAAAAGGAACTCAACCGCCAAATGGTGATGTTTGAGGAAGCCTGCAATAACGGCTACCAGAGCAAGGCGATAAAATTTCAGGACTTTGCTGAGGACTGGTTTAAGCAGTATGCGGAGACAAAGCTCAAAACTCAGACTGTTCGCTGTTATCACAATTGTGAGGGAAAAGTTTATAAGGCTCTCGGACATCTTCGTATGGACAAGATAACTACTCGCACGATACAGACCTTTATTGTTGACCTTGCAGGCGAGAAGCGTTATGACAGCAAGGGAAAGGAACTTCCACCCTATGCTCCGAAAACGGTGAGGAACTACATATCGTTTATCTCCTCGATTTTCGATTATGCAGTGAGAATGCAGGTGCTGACTAACAATCCCTGTAAAAATGTCGTTCTGCCGTCTAAAAAGGCGAAAGATCGTGAGGTTTACTCTCTTGATGAGGTTCAGCAGATGCTTGAACTGTTTGAGAACGAGAGTGAAGCCAACTATAAGTACACGATTTTCTTTACTCTGGCAGCCTTCACAGGACTTCGCCGTGGTGAACTGCTCGGTCTGGAATGGAAAGATATTGACTGGGAGCATGACCTTCTCAGCGTTGTCAGAACGTCCGAATACACCAAAGAGAAAGGAATCTACACCGATACCCCGAAAACTGAGAGCAGTGTACGTTTCATCAAGTTGCCGTCCGAAGTTATGCAAAAGCTGAAAGAATTTCAGACTTGGCAGAACGGCTACAAGGTGAAACTGGGTACGAAGTGGATAGAGTGCGACAGACTTTTCACGAAAACAGACGGCTCGCCTATGGGAATGCGTCAGCCGTACAGATACTTCGAGCGTTTCTGCGAAAGGACAGGTATGCGTTTCGTGAACATCCACAGCTTCCGCCACTTCAACGCTTCTGTTCTTATCAGCAATGGTGTCGATGTCAAGACGGTGCAGGGCTGTTTAGGTCATAGCTGTGCTTCAACGACTTTGAACATCTACGCTCATTCCTTTCAGGAAGCACAGGCGAAAGCAATGGACAGCGTAGCAAGCTGTATTCTCAGCCGAAAGGGAGCGTAAAAACCTGCTTTTCCGAAATAAAGGACAAACAAAGGACAAAGCCGATTTTGAGACATAATGAAAAAGAAGAAAACACCGATGTTTCGATGTTTTCTCCACTTTGAAAATGGCAGGGGCAGAAGGACTTGAACCCTCGGCACGTGGTTTTGGAGACCACTGCTCTACCAACTGAGCTATACCCCTTTATTGCTGTGTCTCTCACAACGTATATTATTATAGCACATGATATGTGATTTGTCAAGAGATTTCAGAAAAAAATATCATTTAATTATATATTTGTGAGAAATGCCAGAAATTAACACAAATACGCAATAATATTTGTGATTAAGCATCGTTGACATTGCTGCTTGATATGTGTATAATGTATATATACTATATATACAATACTGAGGCGGAAATATGAATATAATTATTTCAAATTCAAGTGGTGAACCGCTTTACGAGCAGATTTCATCACAGATAAAGGCACAGATAATCAACGGTACTCTTAAAGAAGGGGACGCTTTACCGTCTATGAGGGCATTGGCACTTGCCCTGCACATAAGCGTGATAACGACAAAACGTGCATATGAGGAGCTTGAACGTGACGGTTTTATAGAATCCTACACGGGTAAAGGTAGTTTTGTGAAAAGACAGAATACCGAATTTCTGCGTGAGGAGTGTCTCAGACAGACGGAAGAACTTTTGTCGCAGGCTTGCGAAAAGGCTAAACAGGGCGGAGTTTCACTTGAGGAACTCAAAGAAATTCTTGATATAATTTACGGAGGAGATTAACATGACTGATTATGAAAATGCCATTGAGATAAACGGTCTTACAAAACAGTATGACGGTTTTAATCTGGATAACGTAAGTTTCAGCGTACCAAAAGGCAGTATAATGGGATTTATCGGACAGAACGGTGCGGGAAAAACAACCACTATCAAAGCTATTCTGAACATTATTTCAAAGGACAGCGGTTCAGTGAAGATTTTCGGACTTGACAGCGTTCGGAACGAGCTTGAAATAAAGGAGAATATTGCCGTTGTTTTTGACGAACTTCCGCTACACGATACTTTAAGTATAAGAAATATAAACATCATAATGAGGGATATTTTCAGGAACTGGGACGAAAAGGTTTTTTTCGGATACATTGAACGTTTCGGACTTCCCGTAAAAAAGAAAACGGGACAGTTTTCAAAGGGCATGAAAATGAAACTTCAAATAGCAATTGCACTTTCGCATAATGCGAGACTTCTCGTAATGGACGAGGCTACAACAGGTCTTGACCCTGTTGTAAGAAGTGAGATTCTTGACATATTCCTTGAATATCTTCAGGACGAAAACAATAGTATTCTGATGTCGTCCCACATAACGTCCGACCTCGAAAAAATTGCCGACAGTGTGACTTTCATTGACAGAGGAAAAATCTTGTTAAGCGGTTACAAGGACGATATTCTTGAAAATCATGGTCTTATAAAGTGTACTAAAGAGGACTACTCCCGTATTGAACAAAGTGATTTTATAAGTGCAAGAATAAGTGATTTTGGTGTGTCCGTAATGGTGGACGACATTAAGACAGCCGGTCTTAAATATCCGAATTTTATTTCCGAAAAAACCACTCTTGAAGAGATAATGCTTTATTATGTAAATCAGGCAAAAGGGGAGTGGTCATGATGCGGAAAGGGATAATATACCGTGAACTTTATCTGAACCGTAAGCGTTATATAGTCGGATTTGCAGTGTATATTGCCATGTTGCTTATAGGTGTGCTTTTGCGTATGAGTATGAGATTCGGCAATCTTGCAGACACAGGTGAGGAAGTTTTCAAAGGCATGGACATGATGACGTATTATATGTTTACTCTTGCAACTCCCGTGATACTTATAATATCACTTGCCGAAACTCCTGAAATAATCGTTTCCGACCACCAGACAAACTGGCTGAAATTTTCATATACGTTTCCGATAAGTACGAAAGAAATGGCACTTTACAAAACAGGTATATCAGCAGTCGGCTATCTGATTTCAGTGATTGTAAGTATAGTGAACTTTTGTATATTCTGTCCGCTTTGTGACAGAAAATTCGATGTATTCAATTTCAAGATTATGACTATTATAATGTTTGCTTTTGCATTGACTACCGCAACAGAGCAGTTACTTACATATAAATTCAGGAACGTAACTGTAACTCAAATGGTGACAAGTCTGATATTTACGGTTATTTTGGTGAGTGTTTCATTTGGTATGGTAATTTATTCAAAGAGTATACTGAAAGAGTATATTGACAACCCCGACAAAACAGAGTACGAGGCTTTTGAAGTGATTATAAACGGTACAATCGAAAATCTTAAAAATTTTCTTGATGTATTTGTAGTATTTGTACCTTTTCTTATAGTCGGAATTTTTGTACTTGAGTATTTTCTGACGAAAAAAATCCTGAGCAGGAGGGAAAACTGATGGGCGGACTTATTTATAAGGATTTTCTGACTAACAGGAAAAGTATTTTTATAGCGTTGGGTTCAGTGTTTTACTGCGGAATTATGATTATTATACCGAATATTATTGATTCTGTCGAGGAAGATATGGGAATGTTCCTGTCACTGTACGGACTGCTTATGTTTTTTACGATGTTCTTGATTTCGGGAGCATTTCAGGGGAATATGCTGAAAAGCGACGAGAGCAGACGGTGGGCTTATTTCATAACGTCAACGCCCATGTTGAAAAAACACATTGAAGCAAAGTATTGGTTTATAATGATAATATCACTGTCAACCGTTTTCATTACAGCAGTTTTTGATGCTGTAAACTGTATATTTTTCAAAGCCGAATCTTTACAGGCATTTATTATGATTTTGTTTTACGTACAGATACTTATGAGAGCCGTTGAAATACCGTTTTTGGTACGTTTCGGCACATCAATGGGAGGATATTACAAAGCAGGAGTACTTGTACTTGTGGTGCTTGTTGTGGGAATATATCTTCTTTTCGGGGACTTGTCGCATTTTGGTGCAATGGACACTTTTTATGAATGGTTTTTCAATGCTGTAAACGGCGGTGTAAGGACTTTGCAGGTTTTTGTTTCGATAATACCTTTTGTATCGGCAGGAACTTACTATCTTTCATATAAACTTTCATGCCGGCTGTATCTGAAAGGAGCTGAAAATTTTGAAGAATAAAATTTCCGACCTGCTCAGAATTGTAATTTTTACATTACTTGTAAACCTCCTTTTTCTGATTCTCATTAAGACAAATCCCGACGCTATGTTAAGAAATAGTCTTTTTTTAATGTATACGCCAATGGTCGCACATATCCTCACAAGACTTATTACCCGTGACAAAGCAACCGTCAGTGAACTTTTACTCCCTGCAAATCTCAGAGGGAACGTAAAATATTATATTTTGTCTGTAGTTATACCGTTTGTTATGTTTATAATTTCGACGATAATTGTAATAATGTATTACTCTGACGGCTATAATATAAAAGATTGTCCTATAAGTGAAAATAAATTTGATTTTATTATTACGATTTTAATGGTACTTGGAAATTCATTTTTCATGTTCTATACCTGTATCGGTGAGGAATATGGCTGGAGGGCTTATCTTACTCCGAAACTTGAAAACCTCATGCCTGAACCGTTTGCATTGATTGTCAGCGGTATAATATGGGGAATGTGGCACGCTCCGCTTATAAAAGACTACGGACACAATTTTGGTACGGGATATAAATTTTTTCCGTATTCTGCTTACATAGCCATGTGTATAAGCTGTATATTTCTCGGAGCGTTTCTTACATGGCTTACAAAGAAAACAAAGTCGATTTATCCGTCTGCAATCGCACATACCGCAATTAATTCAATAAATATCATGGATTTCTTTATAGCCCGAAAAACCGCAGAAAAAATTTCGTCAGCGGGTCAGGAAGGTTTTAATTACGGTTGTCTTTTAATGTCGGGAACGGTTGTTATCGGTGCTGTATTTTTTGTAATGCTGTGTATTGAAAGCAGAAAGAAAAAATTCCTGACGGAGCAGGAATAATATATAAAAAAACGTCCTGTTTTTTGGACGTTTTTTTATAGAATTTTCAGAAAAAAGTGTTGACATTTTATCCGATAGGGTATATAATTACTATGCTGAAAATTATGGAACCGTTTTCCATATGAAAAGACGGATACACGGCTTTTTTATGTGCTGTGTATATGGAGCAGAAAATGGACTCTACTGAAATTTTTCTTGACAGACTTTTTTCATCGGAAGAAATTTTTTCGGAACTCGGACAAAAACTTGATTCGCAAATCAGTGATACTGCTTCACTGGAAAGTTTTCTGACGAATTTGGAAAATGAAACAGATTACATTCTTTACATTTCCGACGAGGAAACCGAAAACAATACCGTTGAATCTGTCATATCGGTTTTTGAACGTGTTTCCGAATCAAATTCTCTTTTAAAGGTGAAAATCATAAGCGACGAATTTGTGAACATCATTGACGAAAATGACAGAATCACAGACAGAAGCAAGCCGAGAAGTCTTGTTCACCGTGACGGAGAACTTCACCCGACTGTTCATGTGTGGCTTATTAGACGCAGGGACATGGGTATATATGTACTCATGCAGAAACGTTCTGCGGAAAAGGATATTTACCCGAATCTCTGGGACGTTTCTTCGGCAGGTCATGTAAGACAGGGACAGGAATACGGCACTACAGCCATAAGAGAAACCTGTGAAGAGCTAGGTCTTGAAATAACAAGGGAAAAGCTTGAGTTTTTGGGATTCCGCAGGAACAGTCACACAGAGGAGAATATAAAGGACAACGAACTTACAGCGGTATTTATGTGTCGTGAAAATATTGATGACAGTATGATTAATCCAAATCCCTCAGAAGTTTCGGAAACAGGCTGGGCGGAAATTGACGAACTTCTTACCGTAATGAATGACGATGATTTTCCTTGCTGTATTTCGGCGGAAGAACTTGAAATGATTAAGAAAGCGGTGTTTTAAAAGAAAAGGACTGATATTATATCAGTCCTTTTTGTTTATTCAAATGACAGAAATGTTATTTCCCATAAGCAGTGTGCAAGAATGGCGGGGGGTGAGAAAAGTTTTAAAGTTTCCGGAGAAATATAATATTCGGTAAATTCATATTTATCAGTACTTATTATTGAATACAATAAGTTAATCATTATCGTTTACAGCACTTACATCAAAGTAAAGTGAAGTATCATTTTCGTCAAATGATTCGGTAAACTCATATTCTTCTTGTTGGGTTTCCCTGAATACCTGTATTATAATAGTGAAATTTTCAATGCACGAACATTGATAATCCGTATTTTTCAGCCTGTCATATAAGTCACGGAATTTTTCGGTATGTTTATTTCCGTAATGTAATTCTATCTGACGGGCGACTTCTTCAAAATCGGTAACGTATAATATATCTTTTATTTTCATCATTCGTCCGTGCCGTATTCGTCATCATAGTTGCTGTAATCAGAGTTTTCAGAATCTTCTTCAGTTTTTGTTTCGGTAGAATCCTGAAAATCATAATCTTCATCGTTGTTTTCGGAAATCGTAAGAGTATGTCCGCCGGTATGGAAACCCTTGCCTGTTGTAATTGTTATTTTGAAGTCTGTTTTTTCTGTAGCTGATGAAGTTGTTGTCTGTACGGTTGTTGTTGCGGAAGATGTTTCGGCTGTGGTTGTCAATTCAAGACCCTCAGCACTGTTCTGTCTGTAAACACTTTCACGACCGAGACCTGCCGTAAATTTTTCAGACGGTGTTACAGGAAATTTTACAAAGAACAGCAATGCAAGAAAAGTCATTACAACAAAGCTGATACATGATACCATAGTAATTATGGTAGACCTTTTTAATTTTGAAAAAAATCCCTTGCCTTTACTCATAGCAGAAAACACGCTCCCGAAAAGTTCTATAATATATAATTGTAGTACATTGAACGGAAAAAGTCAAGTAAAATGTCGAAAAAAGAGTGATAAATTATACGCTTCCTTTTATTCTGTTTATGGCACTTTTTTCCAACCGTGACACCTGTGCCTGTGAAATACCTATTTCCCCCGCAACCTCAACCTGAGTTTTTCCCTTTAAGAAACGAAGATAGAGGATATTTTTTTCACGTTCGCCAAGTTCCTTTATTGCATCACGTATAAAAAGCTCGTCAAGCCAGCTGTCAACATCATTTTTGTCGCCTATCTGGTCCATTATATAGAGGGTATCTTCTGAATCTGAGTAAACAGGTTCGTAGAGTGAAACGGGGTCGCTTATACTTTCAAGTGCTATAACAACGTCTGAACGTTTTTCGCCTATTTCGTTTGCAATTTCTTCTATGTTGGGTTCACGCTGTAGTGAAAAGGTAAGACGTTCCTTAGCCTGAATGGCCTTGTAAGCAAGGTCACGGAGCGAACGGCTGACTTTCACCTGACTGTAGTCACGGAGATGACGACGGAGTTCACCGCTTATCATAGGTACGCAGTATGTGGAAAAACGTACTTCTTTTGAAAGGTCGAAATTATTTATAGCCTTTATAAGACCCATAACGCCTATCTGAAAAAGGTCGTCAATATCCTCACCCCTGCCCGTGAATTTCTGTATGACGCTAAGGACAAGACGGAGATTTCCTTTTATAAGCTTGTCCCTTGCCTCTTTGCTGTTGGTTTCTTTTATTTCACGGAGGAGAGCGATTTTCTCCTCCTCTTTAAGAACGGTAAGTTCAGATGTATTTATTCCCGAAATTACTACTTTATTGTAAGCCATAATAACAATATCTCCCGAGTTTGATTGTGATATTGTTATTATTGCCTGAAAATACTGCAATAATCACTGGTAATTTATTACACAAAAAACGGCTCTCTTAAAGAAAGCCGTTTGTCTTATTTTATGAAATTCTTCTGCCCTTACCCTTCTTACGTTTTTCAATCGGTTTTTCCTTACCGCCCATATCCTGAAATACGGGTTCTTCTTCGTCGGGGGATTCTTCTTCAAGTTCGGGGTTTACCTCTCCTATACTTGCGTAGTACGGATTTATCACGAATTTCTGAATCATGGGATAGCTGTTGAAACAGGTTGCAAACCATACAAACGACATAGGCATGAACGGTATAAGCATGAGGAAAAGCGGTCTCATGTAGATGTAAAGTAAAAACATTCCGACAGTTGCAACGGCAGTAATTATAAAAGTTATAATATTCTGTTTAAGTGCGACAAAAGCGAGTGCAAAGGAATTTTTTATCAGATTCTTTAATGAAAGGTTTGTTGCGATAAGCATGAGGAATATATAGTAGTTCATCATCATTATTACAATCGCAAGGCTGAACGTTATAACCATAGGAATATACATCAGTTTTGTTCCTGCCTGTTCTGCGAGAATTGGATAAACCAAAAATGAAGCATAAACAGAAAGTATAATGAAACAGTCAATAAATCCGATAAACGAGGCTTTTTTGAAATTTGCCTTAAAAGCTTTGAAAAAATCGTTTACTATGAACGAATGTTTTTCAAGAACGTAATTCCGCATTATTTTTGTCATTCCTGCTGTTGCAGGACCTATATTGACCACAAACAGTACAAGTGAAAGTCCTGCACATATCAGTGAGACAACGCCGTTTGGTATGAAACTAAGAGAGGCAAGTATAAGAAAGACAGGTATAAAAAAGACAAAGTAAAGCATATTTACCTGTATGAGTTTCCAGAATTTTCTGAAAAAGATTTCAAAAAATAACCGCAGACCTTTTTTCTTCGGGGCATTTTTGGCAATGCCCGCACCTCTGCTCTCATAGTCGTTTGAAAATATTCCCAATTTTTAAAATCCTCCGTTTTGTTTTTTTATCATCTCAGTCCTGAAAAGATGTAGTTCATTACAGTTGAAAAAACCGAAATAACAACCGATATAACAGTAAGTACAGCAAATTTAAGACAGTATAGCCTGAAAGTCTTTTCACTGTGGGAAACGTCTGCGGTAAGATACAGAAACAGCGAATTTGCAGAACGTATGAGTTCCCTTACTGCGAGAACTGAAATTACAGTCACGGCTATACATTCGGGAAGAATCAGAAGTATCACCGACGGCATGGCGTGCATACCTTTATTTACATATTCCACACATACAGACGCTCCTATTCCGAAACCACGGTATATCAGCATCATTATGCCGAAAGGCTGTCCGAATGCCGATATACCCAGCAGAAATGCTGTTCCGACGAAAAGCAGGAGTGATATTGAAGTATTTCTGAAAACTTCATATATTGTGCTTCCGCAGTGAGCAGGTGAAAAATACTGATGTATCCAAGGGCTTTCCGCAGAATGTCCCGTACCGCATACAGCACCTGCAAGTATGCCGACAGATACAGCAGTACAAAGCAGAAAAAAGCTAAGATGTCGTTTTCTTGTTTCCGTATAATTCAGATGTTTCATATAGGGTCAGTCCTTTCTTTTTATAAAAAGGATATGCCCGTTTTTCAGAAATCAGAACATAATTTACTTTGAAAGTTCGTAAGCTCTTTTGGTACAGCTTTCACAGCAGTTCTTTACCGTTTCCGTCAGGTTTCCCTCATAGAGTCTGTCAAGACCTGCAAGTGTAGTTCCGCCGGGAGAAGAAACCATTTTAATAAGTTCGTCAATTGAATATCCTGAATCGGTAATCATCTTTGCAGAACCTATGAGACTCTGTGTAAAGAGTTCGGTAGCGGAGTTTCTGTCAATTCCCACTGAATCGGCATAATCAATAAAACCCTTTGCAAAGAGATATATGAATGCAGGACTGCTTCCGTTGAGTGCAATTATTTCTTTCATCTTGTCCTTTGAGATGACGGAAGCTTTTCCGCATATTCTGAATATATTCAGGACTGTTTCAAATTCTTCGTCTGTAACCATGTCATTATGGGAAAGGGCAGAAGCACCCTCACCGATAAGCAGGGGGGTATTTGGCATTACAAGAATTACTTTAGCGTCGGGACGTGTTTTGCCTGCTATAAATTCGTCGCTTATTCCTGCCGCAATAGAAATAAGAACCGTATCGGCTGTTACAGCAGGGGCGGAAGCTTCGAGGACACCTTCTATAATCTGTGGTTTTACCGCAAGAAATACATATTTACATTCTGAAACAAGTTCAGCTTCGCTTGCACAGTATTTTACACCGTATTCGCCTAGACCGTCTACTTTTGAGCGGTCGGGGTCAAAAGCGTAAAGTTCAGCTTCAACAGCAGATTTTGATATGCCTTTCATTATTGCAGAACCCATATTTCCCGCACCAATGAATCCGATTTTGATGTTCATTATAATAAATCTCCTTTATACCGTTTTTTACCTTAAAAAAGGTTTTATATTATTATACTACATTATATACAAAAAATCAAGCATAATTTTGTGAAAAAAACTTGAAAATATAAGATGTG
>DETU01000074.1:13232-22128 GCA_002362175.1 Ruminococcus sp. UBA3280 | reverse complement strand
ATAATCAGACTGACAGTTTATATTTGCCAAAAAATTATCAATTGATTTTGGAGAGATTTATATGGAACCGAGTTATAGTATAAAAGATTTATTAAGCTTACTTATTCGCAAAATATGGTGGATTATTCTCGGAGCAGTTATTGGTGCTTCGGCGTTGTTCAGTTATTCAAAATTCTGTTTACCCCTTAAATATTCTTCACATATATCGATGTATGTGCAGAGTTACAAGGATATAAACAGTAACAACAGCAATAACTACAATGATATAAATAATTCAAAACAGCTTATAAATACTTATATTGAAGTACTTAAAGATGATGCTGTTATGAGGGCTGTAGGTGAACAGCTTGTTGAACAGTACGGTTATGACACTATAGCACGTAATTTTAAAATGGAGGACGGAAATATTTCTCCCAATTCTCTTAAAAGTAAAATATCAATAACAAGTGTAACCGATACAAGTGCTTTGACAATTGTTACTACAACTGAAAACGCTGATATTTCGGCATCAATATGTAATATTTTAGCGGATGTTTCGCCGAGTTTTATAAAAAATGCCGTTGGTGTCGGTGCATTGCGTACAATTGATACTGCAAAGTCATATTATGAACCTGTTGCACCTAATGTTACTAAAAATACAATTATAGGATTTATCGGCGGAATGATGCTGGTAGTGCTTATAATTTTTATAATTGACTTCCTTGACAATACAGTGAAAAATGCTGAAACAGTAAATAATAAGTATCAGAAAGCTATTATTGGTGAAATTCAGGAGTTTGGTCATAAAAAATCAAAGAAGAAGAAAGAACACAAATTAAACGGAGATGCTCTCATTACAAATAATATTCCTTTTAATGTTATAGAAAGTTACAAACTTATCAGAACAAATGTAATATTCTCTCTTTCCACAAGTGAAAATAAGGTGTTTGCCGTTTCAAGTGCAAATCCCTCTGAGGGAAAATCAACTACTTCTTCAAATATCGCCATTGCTTTTGCACAGACTGAAAATAAAGTCCTGCTGATTGACGCAGATATGAGAAAGCCTGTTATCCACAAAATGTTTTCACTTACGAATAATTCCGGACTTTCTACCGTCATAGGAAAGATGAACACTTTTGAAGAATCCGTGCATAAGAATGTTATTGAAAATCTTGATGTTCTTCCGGCAGGTCCTACAGCTCCTAATCCGTCTGAACTTCTTGCGTCTGAATCTTTTGAAAACCTTATCAGTGAACTTTCTGAAAAATATGATTATATTATTCTTGATACACCTCCTGTAAATGTGGTGAGTGACGTACTTACTATGAAAAATTCAATTGCGGGAATTATGCTTGTACTGAAATACGGTTCTACCACTTATGACGATGTTGACAACTGTATGAAGAAAATCGAACTTGCAGATATAAATATGTTTGGATTTATCCTTAATGGAATTGACAATAAACATGACGGTTCTTATTACAAGTATAAATATAAGTATGATTACGGTTATGGTGAAAAGGAAGATAAAAAATGATTCTTACAGATTATCATTGTCATGTACTTCCGGAAATTGACGACGGTTCAGACAGTGTTGAGACTTCTCTTGCTATGATTGGAACAATGAAAAATCAGGGTGTGGAGCGAATAGTTGCTACTCCTCACTTTTATGCACACCGTGAAAAAAGTATTGAATCATATATTGACAAACGCCGTAAATCGTATGAAAAGCTTATAGGTGCGAACCCTGCCGTTAAAGATATACGTCTTGGTGCGGAAGTTGCCGTTGAACACGGTATCAGTGAACTTGACGGACTTGATAAACTCTCTTTTCAAGAAACCAATATGATTATGCTTGAATTGCCGTACAAAAATTACGCAAAATGGATTTCAGAGGAAATTTATAATATTTCCTGTCGTTATGGTCTTAAAATAATTCTTGCACATATTCACCGTTATATGAATTTCTATACAAAATCGCAGATGTCGGAAATACTTGAAATGAATGTGATTTTTCAGATTAACAATGAAGCTTTTTCTTCGTTTAAAGACAGGCGTTTTGTAAAGAAACTCATAAAGGACGGTTATCCCGTTGTTTTCGGAAGCGACAGTCACAATATGACTTCACGTCCGCCAAACTGGGACATTCTTCTGAAAAAAGTGGATTCCGAAACAATAGAAAAATCCTGCTCACTGCTTGATTAATAACATAAAAAAACTGCTGTACGGACATACAGCAGTAATTTTTTTATTTGTCTGTGTAAAGAATATTCATGTCAACATAACCGTCAATACCGTCAATTCGTCCTGTGGAGCTTGCCTGCCACATGAAATAGCCACCGTCATAATCTGTTTCGTCCACAAAGTGTGCCAGCCATACGGGGTGCTTGTATTCATTTATCCAGAAGTTGTTGAGAAAGTTTTTACTGCTGTAAAGCATGGCGGAATAACCGTAGTTTTCCATTTCAATTGCAAACAGGTTGAATAGTTCGTTAAGGAAGTGTACGCTCATACCGTATTCCTGAAAAGTTGTAAATTCTTCCCAGTCAAAAGCAACGGGAAAATCAAGCTCCTGTCCGTCAAGCTGTTCTGCGATATATTCGGCAAGTTCTTTAACACTGTCGGCGGAATTTAGGGTAGTGTAGAAGTAAACGCCTACCTCCAGACCTGCCTCACGGGCTTTGCGTATATTTTCGGCATACCAGTCATCTATATTGATTTCGTCATAGAAATATCCCATTCTGATTATTACAAATTCACAGCCTGCATCTTTTACGGCATTGAAGTCAATATCACCTTGCCACGCTGAAACGTCTATGCCGAATTTTCTGTTATCTCCGCTGTATGTATTTATGAAATCGGTAAACTGCGTACCGTCGTTGTCGTTATTGTCGGACGGAGCAGGTTCGGGAATTTCACTCAGGACAACAACATTCATATCCCATGATGTCTGATTTCCTGAACTGTCTGTAACGCTTGCGGTTATTGAGTAATTGCCGATAATTTCGGTGTCAACTGTTCCTTCGTATGAAAGGACGGGCGAGGAATCGTAGTTGTCGGCATATCCCACTATTTTACTCAAATCAAAAGGTTCTCCCTGTTTAACATACGGGGAAACCCCCATATTAAGCAGAACGGGTGCGGTTGTATCTGAAACAGTATAATTGACTTTCTGTTGAAATTCACCATTTTCGTACATACAGTTTATGTATACTTCAAATTCACCGATTTCATTTGTGTATATAAATTCGTCACCGTTTGTGATTTCAATGTTTGTGTCCGTGATAAAATCCGCAATCGTTATTTTTTCATATACTTCAATATTCTCACGGGTATTTAAAATAAGATTTTCAGGCGGTTCTACACTGTCTTTTATATTTGATGTTGTGACAGTGGTATTTTCTTTTGTAGTACTTTCTTTTTCGGTAACTGATGTGTTTGTGGATTCTGTTGTTTTTGTTTCCGAAACTATAACATTTGTCGGAAGTGACTGTACTTTTTTTGAACAGCCGACAGTTAGACACAGTGCAATGACTGCAAATAAAATTTTTTTCATGTTATCTCCTTTATATATGTTTTATATAAAAAGTATATCATAAATATTTTACTTTGTAAAGTGTTTTTTATATAATATATTGAAAAAGGGCAGTCGTTATGACTGCCCGTTAATTTTATCTGTATTTTTTTGTACTGAGAATTTTTATTGAGTTTAATATAAGGAGCATTGCTGTTCCCGAGTCTGCAAAAACAGCAAGCCACATATTAGGGTGTCCGACGAGTCCGAGAACAAGTACAACGGCTTTTATCACAAGTGCAAAAATAATATTCTGATACGCTACAGAAAGTGTTCTGTCTGCAATTTTCTTAGCTTTTACAACTGATTCCGGTTCGGAGTTCATGAAAACTGTGTCAGCTGCTTCAAGTGCAAGGTCAGAGCCGTTTTGCATAGCACCGCCTATGTCTGCACCTGCAAGAACAGGACCGTCATTTATACCGTCTCCGATAAACATAACTGAACCGTGTTTTTCACGCATTTTTTCGATTTCAGCAAGTTTTCCGTCGGGAAGTAAGTCACCCTTTACATAGTCAATTTTGAGGAATTTTGCGACGGATTCGGCATTTTCGGACTTATCGCCAGTAAGCATAGCAGTACGTATTCCCATTGATTTGAGTGCGGAAACTGCATCGGCGGAAGTTTTTTTAACTGTATCTGAAACGGTTATCATTCCGACTGCTTTTCCGTTAACTGCAACATACACAACACTACCAGTTGCTTTTTCTCCGTATTCCGAAACAGATATATTATTTTCATTCATAAGTCTTTCATTTCCGCAAAGTACACTACAGCCGTTCAGTGATGCCGAAATTCCACGTCCTGCGAGTTCAGTTGATTTTTCGGGATTTACCATTGCAATTGAATTTTCATGGCAGTATTTTACTATACTTTCGGCTACGGGATGAGTTGATGACTGTTCACATGAAGCACATATTTTAATGAGGTTTTCAGGGGTTATGTCGCTGTATGGCTTGATTTCGGTAACATTGAAACTTCCGTTTGTTAGTGTGCCTGTTTTGTCGAAAGCTATCGTTTTCACTTTGGCGAGGATTTCAATTGCCGAACCACCTTTGAACAGTATACCGAGTTTTGAAGCAACGCCTATTCCTGAAAAGTAGGCAAGCGGTACACTAAGTACCAACGCACACGGACAGCTTATTACAAGGAATGTAAGTGCGGAATATATCCATTTGCTCCAGTTGCCCGTTATGAGTGACGGAATTATTGCTGTGAGAAGTGCCGTTATAATTACTATGGGTGTGTATATTTTTGAAAAACGTGTTATAAAACGGTCCATTTTTGGCTTTGAGGCGGAAGCGTCCTCAACAGCTTTGGCGATTTTTGCAATCATTGATTCGTCGGCAGAAGCAGAAGCACGGAGAGTGAAACTTTCTGAGAGATTTATACAGCCCGACATTATTGTGTCTCCTGTGCGGACTGTAAGCGGAACAGGTTCGCCGTTTACTGCTGATGTATCTATTCTTGATTCACCTGATTCAACCGTTCCGTCAACCGCTATTCGTTCACCTGCTTTTATACGCAGAATATCCCCGACTTTTATATTTTCAGCAGGTGTGCGGATATATTCACCGTTGACAAGAACATCTGCATAGTCGGCTTTAAGACCTGCAAGACCTGTTATTGCCTTTCTGCTTTTTGAAACGGCATACTCCTCAAAAAGTTCTCCTATACGGAAAAATAAAACCACTCCTACCGCTTCGGCATATTCACCGAGTGCAAACGCTCCGATTGTTGCAATGGTCATCAGAAAATTTTCATCAAAGAAGTTTCCTGAACCTATATTCTTTACGGCTGATTTTATTACATTGAATCCAAGTACGAGGTACGCAGAAATAAAAAGCAACAATGGTAGTATTTTTATTCCTGTGAATTTTTCCGTAAGAAGTGCCGAAACAAAAAGTATAATTCCGACAGCAAGCGGTATTATCTCACGGAACATACTTTCTTCTTTTTCGGAATTTTCCCGAGCAGGTTCGTTTTCTTCAAACGGAACTATTTCTACATCTGCTTCAACTGCCTGAGCAAGTGCGTTTATAAGTTCGAGAGTGTCGCCGTCAATTTCCCCTGTTACTGAAAGTTTTTTAAGAGGGAAATTGAGTACAGCCGATTCAATACCCTGCATATCGGATATGAGTGATTCAATTTTAGCACCGCAGTGGGCACAGTCAAGATTGTTTATTGTATAAGTTTTTGTCATGAAAATCAGTCCTTTCATAATATGAATACTTGTTCATATGTTTAATATATCATATTTTCGGACTGTTGTCAATAGTTACGATAAAATTTATCTTTATTTTTTTCCGTAAGTATGCTATAATAGACTACAGAACGGTGTTACGCAGAATTTAGATGTTAACCACGGTTAACACTTTTTTATGACAGATAGTATTATTTAAAATATATCTGATTCCGAAAACTACGTATAATAGCTGAAAAACGGTTTTCAGAAAATTCTGAAAATTTTTTTGAAAAATTTCGTCTTTTTTGCCCTTTAAAATCACTTATATATGAAAAGCTTTTCATTTACCCTTGTTATCGAAAGGAGTGACGGATTTTGACTGCCGATTCTAAACTTTATGCCGGAGGTGACGGTAAAATTTCAGCACTATTTAATCCCTGTGAACAGAATAATCAGACAGAGTTTGAAATATGCACCGAAAATATTAATGAACTTATTGCAGGCTGTTCGGAATCAAAAGAAAAACTGGAGAGACTTTACAATATTTTTAAAGACAGCGTATTTGCTGTTGCTTTCGGAATAACGTCAGACTATCATCTTGCTGAAGATTGTGTTACCGAAACTTTTGTAAGGCTTACTCAGGTCAAGCGTTTTTCTGCAAAAAAAGGAGACGGCAAGGGTTTTATTCTTACAATTGCACGCAACGTTGCACTTGAACTTCGTCGGAGATACAAAAGAGAAAAGGGAAGTTCTGACATCTATATTCAGAGCTACGGCGAAGCAGACAAGACTGTTGAAAACAGTATTTATATAAATCAGCTTCTTGAACAGTTAAGCGATAAACAACGTCAGATTGTTGTGCTGAAATGCTGTTCGGAACTTACTTTCAAAGAAATAGCTAAGATTATGAAATCCCCCGAAAGTACGGTAAAATCAAGGTACAAAAAAGCTATTGCTATCTTACAGGAAAAGGCAGGTGCTGACAAGTGAAGAATAATGGTTTGAACGGAAATCAGGAATTTGAAAAGTTACTGAAAGACAAAATGAACGAACTTTCCTCATCTGTAGATTGTTTTGACAGGATTTCCGCAAAAGCTTTTCCTGAAAAAAATCCGGATTTTTCCGAAAGCGGATTCGTCGTATGTGACCTTGAGAATATTACCGGAAAAAGTAAAAAATTACCGTTTCTGAAATGGACGGCGTTTGTGACTGCTTGCGTTGTATGTGCTGTGATTATTCCGAAAAGTACCTTTTTTAATAATTTCATAGCGAATTTCAGCAGTAATTCAAAAAAGACGTACAATAAAATCATTGAGGAAATAAATACCGAAACGGCTGAAAACAGTTACAGGGTTTATGATATGCCTCTTGACAATTATATAAAATATGATAAACTTGTAACTCCGCTTTATTCGTGTCCTTTTGAGGACTGCGGAAAAGACGGTGTGAATGTCAGGATTTTTGTAAGAACATTCAACGATATTCCGACTAATCAGATTTATGCTGTTGAATATATGGGAGAATACATTCAATCCAACTTCATAGCTGTTGCGGATTCAAAGGCAAAGTTTACTGATAAGGATTTTGAAAGTCTTGATTCTGCGGAAGTAAATATTTCTGAAGTGGCTTTGAATGAAGCAGTGAAAGTTAATTTTACGCCTACTGCTACTGCTGAATCTTACATCACAGACAAATATGACAACAAAGTTTCATTAGCTTCGTTTGAGTATGAAAGTATTTTCAAATCTGATGACGACGTACAGAAAATAGTTTCACAGGTATTGTATTATGGTGACAGAATCAATGAATCACCTGAAAAATATTACTATGATATAAACAATACTCCCGATATTGATACAGAAGGAGTATGGAAACATTCGGTGTGCTTTGATGGTTTTTCTGCTATACCCGAAGAAAATAAATCTCTTTTTATACAAACGCCTTTGTTCAATGACGAAATATCTGTTGAAAGCAGTGTGGGCTATGCCTTTATAATGCCTGATTATCCGTACGCTTTTACGGATTATGACGAAAATGAAAGCAATGAAATAAATTTCTATTCTCTTGACCTGCGGAGTTTTTCGGACAGTGATGTAAGTATGGTTGCAGTTCCGTATGACAAGGAAGTTCTGAAAACTCTGAAAATGTATTTTTCACAGTCGGGAATGTTTTTGTCAAGTGATTCTGATGTTGCTATGGTTGTTACCTCCGATGATACGGGAATGACTGAAATAATAAGCTGGTACGACGAAAATTATTATAGTATTATGAATGTTGAAGAAGAAAATGCAAAGAGACAAATTGAAGCAGAAAATGCCATATTAACTGTAGAAGATGAAAGATATTTTGAATTTACAGAACAATCAGAAAATGAACAGCGACGGATTGAAGCCGAAAAGGCAAAGCAGGAAGATGAAAAAAATTATGAATTTGAGTTCTGAACGAATCCGCTTTACAGATAAATAAACAAAAGAAAGTTTTATAAAAAATCCCCTGAACTGTTTTTACACGGTTCAGGGGATTTATATTAATTTCATCAACTGCTTTTTCTGAAATTTGTGTCTGTGAGGATTCTTGCGAATATAAGTCCGAGAGGAAGGGCGACCACTATAAGAAGTGCTTTTGTAAGCCATAAAGCACCTGTCTGTATGTCGTTGAGTGCTATGTAATATATTCCTTTGTACATGAACATTCCGGGAACCATTATTACTATTGACGGAACTGTAAGCGTTATTCTCGGATAACCTACTTTTTTCTTCAGTGCCGATGCAAGAAGTCCTGAACACAATGCTCCGATAAATGCCGCTATACTTACGGGAATTGATGTGAAGTCAATCAGTTCAAGACGCAGTGTATTTACAATCATTCCTATTATTCCCGCAGTTAAAGCCATTTTTCTCGGACTGTTGAACATAAGTGAAAAGCCATATACTCCGCAGAAGCTTGTTATAAGTCTGAGAACAAGAGTAATCATGGGTGTTAATTCGGGTTCATGGAACTCGGACGGGTGAAAATGAAATATTGTTGCCGTTATCCAGCCGGTAAGAGTTGCCATAGTAATGATGAGTACAGCATAGGTGACACGTTCCAGTCCTGAACGCAGGTCAAGCTTAGCAAGGTCGATTCCTCCTGTAATAAGCGGAAATCCCGGTATAACGAAA
>DETU01000074.1:12089-12919 GCA_002362175.1 Ruminococcus sp. UBA3280 | reverse complement strand
AAATCCCGGTATAACGAAAAGCATTGAACATATATAGCCTGCCTGATGTACATTTGAAACACCAATAGTTATCTCCGCAAGTTCCAGTAGCAGAACGTACACACAGCACGCCGCTGCAACTCCGACGGTTACGTTTGCAAGAAGTGTTATATGCTTTTCAAGAAGCTTTTTTCTGACAAAGTTTCCCACACCTGCTCCGAAAAACGCACATATCATTTCAACTGCTCCTCCGCCGAGCAGAAATGTGAACGCACAACAGGCTATTGCAGAGGCAAGACCTAAATTCCATGCTTTGTAGTTTGTCGGCATTTGCTGAAATTTATCAAGGATTCTGTGAAACTGTTCAACAGAATATTTTCCTGCTCTTTCCTGAAAACCGTCTGCAAATTCTTCAAGACAGTTCAGACGGTCTGTATTTACTCCTGTAGTGCTGATTGAAAGGGCGTTCGTATAGGTTTCGCCGTTTTCTATACAAGTATATTCTATCGCAAGCAGTCCTATATCAGCGGTACAGGTTATATTCAAGGCTCTTGATATTTTATTCATTGATGCACGCACTCTCCATGCACCCGTACCGACTGAAAGCATCATAAGTCCCACTCGTCCGACAAGCGTTGCTTTTTCTTTCAGCGACGCATTGATTGCAGGAATATCTTCTTCACTTTCAACGATTTCGTGCCATGATATAGTCATGTGTTGTTTTCTGAACTTACTCATTATGTACACCTCTATAAATATTTTTTTCTATATAAGTATATCATTTCCGACAGAAAAAATCAATTGACGGCATACAAATATCCCTCCTCAAAGAAGGGATATTATTGTTTATT
>DETU01000074.1:687-11802 GCA_002362175.1 Ruminococcus sp. UBA3280 | reverse complement strand
AAGAAGGGATATTATTGTTTATTATGACAAATCGGCTTTCATTTTTGTCCTAAATGAGTATGATGCTATAATATTTATAACAACTGCACAGACTGTTACTATAATCAATGGTATTATAAATTCTTCTTTTCCGAAATTCACAGAGGTTGCAGAACGTGCGGATTTGGTGCAGTAGAAGAACGGCAGACATTTGCATATTTTAAGTATCGTACCGCCTGTCATTTCAGAATCAAACCATATTCCGCCTAAAAATGAACCCAGTGATATTATTACGGAACTTATTGCAGGAGAGGATTTTTCGCTGAACAGTGAACCGAATAAAAGTCCGAATCCTATAAACATAACTGCTGACGGTATGAGTACAATGAACGATATAAGCATACCTCCGATATTTATTTCCGTTTCTGTTATGAGTGAGATGACAAGGGAAGCAATACCTGTTATTATATTCTGTATAAGTGATAATACGGTCATCGGAATAATATAACCTGCAATAAAATCGGTCGGTTTCATAGGTGATGCGTACAGTCTTACAAGAAACGCTCCTTCACGGTCTTTTGATACGCTGATAGCAGTGAACAGCATTATAAAAGTTTGGCCAAATACTGATATTCCGCCGTAAAGGTTATCTATCCTGAATATCGTCATTCCCGATTCTTTCGGAATACTGTTGTTTACGCAGGTCATTACAATAAGCATTACAATAGGAAATCCGAGACAGAATATGTAACTGAGAGGTTCACGCAGTATCTCTTTCATGTTTCTTGACGCAAAAGCTTTTATTCTGTTCATTTTTTTCTGTTCCTTTCAGCAATTTCAACAAATGTATTTTCAAGACCCTTTTTACCCGATATTTCTTCAATTTCCGCAAGTGTTCCCATGGCGGAGATTTTTCCGTTTATCATTATGGCGATACGGTCGGACAATGCTTCTGCTTCTTCCATGTAGTGAGTGGTGAGAATTATTGTTATTTTTCCTTTGAGTGACTCTATTGTTTTCCATAATTCACGACGTGCAAGTACATCAAGTCCCAGTGTCGGCTCATCAAGAAAAAGAACTTTAGGTTCGGAAATAAGTGCCATAGCTATTGAAAGCTTTCTCTGCCAGCCACCTGAAAGGGTTTTTGCACGTGTATTTTCCGTTTCCTGCATATTGAAAAGCCTAATCATTTCATCAGTACGTGATTTGATTTTTTCTTTGTCAAGACCGTAAATCTGTGCGATAAACTCAAGATTTTCCCTTACTGTAAGATTTTCCGCAACTGATGTGTCCTGCGGTGATATTCCCGTAACGGATTTTACTTCATTGCTTTCTCTTGTACAACTGTGACCGTTTATAAAAGACTCTCCGCAGGTTGCGGAAGAAAGGCATGAAAGCATACGGATAGTTGTTGTCTTTCCTGCACCGTTTATTCCAAGAAGTGCAAAAAGTTCACCTTCTTTTACCGAGAGGTTGAGAGAATCAACCGCTGTTTTGTTGCCGTATTTTTTTGTGAGATTTTTTGTTTCGATTATATTCATAAAAAACTCCTAAGTCTTGTCTTTGATGCTACCCGCATTTATCAGGGCAATCCCTTTTTCTTCGTCACCGAGTACTATTATTGCATCGCCTGCATTTATATTGAAAATTTTTCTACATTCGGCAGGAAGTGTTATCTGACCTTTTTCATTAAGTTTGCATATTCCGAAAACGTGTTTTCCGTCTTTTGAATGTTCTTCTTTTCCTATGTCACGCAAAAGCATATCAACTGTTGTTTCATAAAGGTCGGCAAGTTTTATACAACTTTCTATGTCGGGGAGCGATTCTCCTTTTTCCCACTTTGCAACCGCCTGACGTGATACACCGAGTTTTCCGGCAATATCTTCCTGTGTAAAACCATATTGTTTGCGGTATATTTTAAGTTTGCTGAACTGTATTCCCATTATTTTCACCTCATTTCAATTATACTGTTTACGGAATGTTATGTCAACCAACCATAATCAACATTTATGTTAATTATGGTTGCATTTTCGGGAAATGCCTGATATATTTTACAAAATGATATAAAAAGTCTGTCGGAACAAATATCCGACAGACCGTATTCAGAAATCTTTTTTGATAAATTCTTCCATTGGAATGGGTTTTGAATAATAATATCCCTGAAAGCTTTTTATACCATATTTACGCAGAAAATCACGCATCTGAGCAGTTTCCACGCCTTCTACGCATACTTCCGCCGAAAAAGCACCTGCGAGTGAAGATATGAATTTTACTGTATTCTGGTCGGAAGTACTTTTTTCTATGTCTTTGACAAATTCCCTGTCAATTTTAACGGTATCAATCGGGAGTGTACGGAGAACACCGAGTGAAGAAAATCCCGTCCCGAAGTCGTCGAGGGCGATTTTTATACCATGTTCCCTGAAATTCCTGAACATATTATTTAAAATATCGATGTCAAGAAGACGGCATCTTTCCGTTATTTCAAGACACAGATTTTCGGGTGGGAAACCCGTTTCCTGAATAAGACTGAAAACGTCCGAAACAAAATCACTTCTTTCAAGCTGTGCATATGAAATATTTACATTCATAATAAAGTCGGGGTATTTTTCAAGAAAAATTTTTCCGTCCGTCATTGCCTGTCGCAGAATCCACTTTCCGAGTTCGGGGAACAAAACGTCCTGTTCCAGTACGGGAACAAACTGAACAGGCGGAACAGTTCCGTATTTCTCATTTTTCCAGCGGACGAGTGCTTCCATGCCTTTCAGTTTTTCGGTATCGGCGTACATAATCGGCTGATAGCAAAGATAGAACCCCTGACAGTTTTCAATTACACTGTTTCGTATAACATTCAGTTTTTCAATGAATTTTTTATTGTCATCATTCTGAATGTTTTCAAATATCACCATATCACCGAGCCGTCTGTTTTTGGATTCATAATATGCATATTTAAGGCATGAATATACTGTTTCACTGGCAATGTCAAAATCGTCTATTATCATAAGCCCTGCATTGAGTGACAGACTTATTCTTTCTTCTTCAATAAAAAAAGTATGGGAAACTTGTTCCTGTAAGTCATTATAGAGGACTGAAATTTCATCTTTGTTCATGTTACGGGTAAGTATGGCGAATTTAGTCCCGTCCATGCGGTATACTGCACCTGCATTTCCGAAAATATTCTTTATAAAATTTGAAAGTTTTCTGAGTACCTTATTGCCGAATTTATAACCGTAAACATCATTTATAATTGAGAAACCTGTGATTCCTATTATTACAGCGGTGGTTTTGGCTTTTTTCCAAAGAAGTGTTTTAAGGTCGTCAAAGAATCCGTAAAGACTTCTGAGACCTGTTATTGTATCTATATAACTCAATGAACCGTGGTTTTTTATAGCACCCGCAAAATATTCAGGTTCACCGTTTTCGTCTCTTATTACTGCACCTCTGCACGTACATACAACATAATTTCCGTCCGCAGATTTTACACGGTACTGCATATTATGCCCTTTGTCCTGTCCCGAAAAAATTTTATTTATACTGTTACGATAACTTTCACGGTCATCGGGGTGAATATGTTCTTCCCATATAGTTCCTGCGTCATGCATATATCTGTCAGGCAGATTAAAATAACCTACCGCACTTTTTGACCATCTTGAATAATTGTATTTCATATCACAAAGATAAACATAATTGCCCTCTGCAATAATAGAAAAGGTTTCAAACATACTGTCAAGTCTTTTTAGTCTGCTTGTATCCATTTTCAGTCCTCCTTATCGCTTTCGGTAAAATCCTTTACAGATTTTCATTTCATTATACCATACTTTGACTAAAATTTCAACCCTGTTCACCATATTTGAAAAAAATTTGTTAATTTTAAACATATTTTACACCGATAATTTGACGTTCATATTCTTTTGCCTTATTCTTTACAAAAATCTCACATTATGTTATAATAGGCATATTGTGTGATTGAAAGGAGTGTTTTTCATAAATAAATATTTTGTTTTTAGAATATTTTCGGGAATACTGTGTTTTGCTGTGATTCTGAATTTGTCAGAAATTTTTCCGTTTGACGTATATTCCGCAAAGTCGGTTATCGGGGTAAGCATAAATGAAATCTGTACTGAAAATAGTTTTTACAAAGCACCCGACGGCACTGTTTGTGCATGGGCTGAAATATACAATGCCTCAAAATATCCTGCTGATATAAGTGGCTGGGGATTTTCCGACGACCCGACAAACCCTTATAAATTCAGTTTTCCTGCCAATGTTGTTTTACAGTCAGGAGAAAGAAAAGTTATTTTCTGTGATATGGCGGAACATGAGGATATAAAAACAGCACCGCTGGATTTTTCATCAGATGAAAATATGCTTGTTCTTACAAACCGATTCGGAAAAGAAATGGACAGAGTTACTTTTGGTCGTATTGAAGCCGATACTTCATATGGTCAGTATCCCGACGGAAGCGGAGAATACTTTAATCTTGACTGTACACCGGATAAAAGCAATATTTCCCCGAATGAAGTAATTGTAGTTGACGAGCCGTCTTTCTCGCATGAAAGCGGATTCTATGACAAGGATTTTATGCTTTCTGTTGATGTTCCTCAGGGGACAACCGTTTATTATACTCTTGACGGAAGTGAACCGTCTGTTAATTCGACAAAATACAACGCCAATATAAGAGTTTACGACAAGTCGGACACACCTAATCTGTATAGTGCAAGGACGGATATAAGTTCATATGGTGCAGTTGCTCCGAGAAAAAATGTTGATAAAGCTTTTGTTATACGTGCCGTTGCGGTTGATGAAGTCGGACGTAAGAGTAAAATAATTACAGCCGTTTATTTTCTCGGAAAGACAAACTCATCTTATTATAAGGATATGAAAGTTGTTTCACTCGTCACAGACCCCGACAATCTTTTTGACTATAACACGGGTATATATGTAAAGGGAAGAATATATGATATATACAATTCAAGCAGTATTGAGGCTTGGAACAAACAGGCAAACTATACGCAGAAAGGCAAAGACTGGGAACGTGAAGCGGTTTTTGAGGTGTTTGACAAGGGTAAAAAAGTTGTTTCACAAAATGTCGGTATACGCATAAAGGGGGCAACTTCACGGTCAACACCGCAGAAAAGTTTCAATATATATGCTCGTGAAGAATACGGAAATTCAAAGCTTGAGTACGATTTCTTTGACGGAAATGCCGTGAACTGTATTGATGGAAAAGTAATAGAAAAGTATGATTCCGTTGTCCTCAGAAATGCGGGAAATGATACGGCGTATTCTTATCTTAGGGACAATATCAATCAGAAGCTTGTCAGTGACCGCAACCTTACAATGCAGTCAATGAATGAATGTATGGTTTTTATTGATGGTGAGTTCTGGGGATTCTATACCCTTACCGAGAAGGTAGACGACAGCTATATTAAAAATCATTACGGCATCAAAAAGAAAAACGTTGCTATTATAAAAAACAGTGAAGTTGAGGAAGGAACGGAAGAAGATTTGAATGACTGGAACAGTCTTATTAAAAAATCAGCGTATTCCGATATGACTGTTGAAGAAAATTACAAGGAGTTTTGCAGTAAAGTTGATATTGACAGTTTGATTGAATATTTCAGTATGCAGATTTACTGGTGTAATTCCGACTGGCCATGGAATAATTTTGCCGTATGGCGTTCAGATAAGATTGACAAGTCTAATCCATATTCAGACGGTAAATGGAGAATGTTTCTTTTTGATACTGATTTTTCTACGGGTCTTTACAAAAACAGCGATACGGTCTGTACGTCTGATGTTTTCAGAAGAATAAGGGGATATAACGATTATATCAGTCTTACTTTCACAAAACTGTTACGTAATCCCGATTTTAAAAATAAGTTCTGCATTACTTTTATGGACATGGCAAATTATAATTTCAGTCCTGAAAGAACAGATAAAATTATTGATTATTACAGAGAGACTTACCGTCAGCAGATTCTTGATACCTGTGAAAGATTCTATGCAAGTTCTTTTATTCAGTCAAACGGTGTGAGCAGGTTTGACAGCGAATGTGATGTTATAGAAGAATTTTACAGAAACCGTTTTACATACGCGTCGGACAGCCTTAAAAATGCACTTGGTCTCAGCGGTTCGCTTAATAGTGTCACCGTAAAAAACAATGCCAAACAGGGAAATGTTACAATAAATACAATTAATCCCGATTTTTCGGGAAACAGCTGGAGCGGACAGTATTTTTCCGATTACAGCATTACTCTTAAAGCAGAAGCAAATTCGGGTTATAAATTTGTGAAGTGGGAGATAAGCGGTGACGGGATTCCCACAAAAGAACTTAAAACGCCTGAAATAAGTATTGCCCCCGAAAGTGACCTCACGATAAAAGCTGTTTACAAATAAAAAATTACTCCCCTGAACGATACAGGGGAGTTTTTATATTATTGGTTAGTTTCTATAATTTTTTGTTTGAGAAGTACAAGGTCAAATGAATCGCAACGTCCGTCGCCGTTCAAATCCATATTTGTACCGATTATACCTGTTGTCTGTTTGCCGGCAAGCCAGCTCTGAAGCTTTACTGCATCGACGGTTGAGATAATTGAGTTACCGTCTACATCGCCGGGAGTGTTTCTGTTCTGACGGCGTTCATCAAGATTGAAAGTGCTTACGTCCTGGAATGCAACATTGTATTTGTCGGCATATGTCTGAACAGATGAACCAGATTCACCGACAAGTAAGAAATCAGGATTAACTTTTGTATTGTTTATGAAACCGAATGCACTGCTTGCGATAGTCGGATTTCCCGGTACTATAACTTCATAGAGAACATTACAGTTAATAAATGCCTTAGTACCTACAGAAGAAAGTTTGCGTGTTGAACTTGTCTGCAATGTGAGGTCTCTGAGAGACGCACAGCCTGAAAAAGCACTGTCTCCGATTGTTTCGGTGAATACGTCTGCTTTTTCAAGGAAAATGCAGTTTGCAAAAGCGGTCTTTTTGATTTCCTTTGCACTCACATTAATTGATGTCAGGTCTTTACAGCCATTGAATGCACTTATGTCAATGGTCTGTGCGTTGTCTATTGTTACGGAAGTAAGACCTGAACCTGCAAAACTGTTTGCACCGATAGTTATAAAGTTTTTAAGGTCAAGATTTGTAAGGCTTGTGCAGTTCTGAAAAGCACCTTTTGGTGTGGAAATTATGCCCTTTAAAGTGATGTCGCTGAGGTTTGTACAGCCATAGAACATATTTTCAGTGAGGAGACTTGTCTGAGCCGATTTGATTGACTCACAGCCGTAGTACTGTTCTTTTCCGCTGAATGTTGTGGAAGTGTTTGAGGGGAGATAGATAAGGCTTGAACAGTTCTTGAAAGCAGCTCCTGCGATTTCCTTTGCAATAATCGGAGCAGTCGGGAAACTCTTTCTTGCGTCAACTTCAATAAGGCTTGTGCAGTTTTCAAATGCACTTTCACCTATAGTTGTTGCATTTGTTTCAACTCTTGTAAGGAGAGTACAGTTCTTAAACATATCGTTCGTAATTACAGGACCTTCATAAATAACCGTTTCGATTATCGGACAGTTTGTAAATACACCTGCTCCTATAGAAAATTCCGCTACTTTTTCAGACAGGATTATTGCGTGTGTAAGGTTTGGACAGTCTGCAAATGCAGATGCTCCGACTACTACAGTACCGCCTGTCATTCCGTTAAGATTGATATTTGTTATACCGCTTTTCTGGAATGCATTAGCACCGATTGTGGAGATAGTTCCTGTAACGTCAACAGTAAGTGCAGTACAGTTCTGGAAACATTTTGCACCGTAGTCCTCTGCTTTTATTGCATTTTCACTTGCTGAAATACTTTTAAGTTTAGTACAGTTCATGAAACCGCTTTCCTCAATAATTCTGAGTGAGGGAAGATTTATATTTTCAAGTGAAGTACAGTTTGCAAAAGTTTCTTTTCCTATAATTGTAATTCCCGAAATATCACCGTCAATTGAAGTGAGCGACGAACAACCCGAGAACATACCTACAGAAGTTTTCTCCATATTGTCCGTTTTTATTTTTATGGTCTTTGCTTTTGAACAGTTTGCAAAAACGTATTCACCATAGGAATCGGAAAGGAGAGTTATTGCAGTCATTGAGGAACAGCCGTCAAGAGCGTGGTTGCCTACAGACGAACATTCACCTGCTTCAAATATTTCCATTTTTAAACAGCCTTTGAAAGCAGATTCTCCGATAATATCCGTCTTTGGAACTGAAACAGTGTGCAGACTTGAACAGTTGAGGAAAGCTTCTTTTTCAATTTCCGTTACGTCCATGTATACGGCTTCAAGAAGGCTCTTACAGTTTTTGAATGCTCCGCTTTTGATTTTTACGATATTTCCCGCATTATAAACTGTTTTAAGTGCTGTACAGCCTGCAAAGCAATTTTCGGGGATTCTTGTGAGTGATGACGGAAGGTCAGCAGAAACAAGCGATGTACAGTCGGCAAATACTCCTCCGCCGAAACCTCGTCCCTCATTTTCATCTTCTGGAGTCCAGTCATAAAGACTGTTAGGGAGTCCTGATATTGTTTTGAGTGCGGTACAGCCCTGAAAAGCACCTCCGCCGAGTGAATCAAGAACATTATTGAAAGTTATCGTATCAAGAGCGGTACAGTTTCTGAAACATTCCCTGTCTGCCTGAATGGTATTCTTTCCGAAAACAAGGGTGCTGAGGCTGGTATTGCCTTTGAATACCATCTTGCCGAGTGCCACGAGATTGTCGGGCATTTTTACGGATTTGATTGAAGTACAGTTTTCAAAAGCACTGTCGCTGACTGTGAGAACTTCATATTTTGAAACGTCCTTACCATACCATTCTGCAAAGAAAGGCTGACCAAGTGGTGTTGCCTTGAAAGCAGAAGCACCGATATTTCTTATATATTCGGGGTGAGCGAATGTAATGTTTGTAAGCTTTGTTCCCAAACATAAACCTTCAGGGATTACAGGCATTTCATTTTTTACTATGAGTGTTTTCAGACCGCTGTTTTCAAATGCATTTGAACCTATGAACTTTACTGACGGGGGGATTGTTATTTCCGTAATATACTGACATTTGCTGAAAGCTTTTGCACCTATGTACTCTATGCCGTCAAGGTCAATCGTCTTAAGATATGAGCCGGCAAGTGCGTTGTCACCGATAACGGTCGCCGTATCACCTGTAATTTCCTTGCTGTATTTCTGAGAAATATAGCTTTTCACTTCTTCGGGAACAGTAATGACATCATTCATAGTCATATCAAGATTTGTTTCTTTAGGTTTTGTAAGACCTATGCGGTATTCCTGAAGATTTGTAACGTTTTTACCTTTTTCCTTTGAAGTTATTGTTATTCCGTATATTGAGTATGTATTGCCATTGCTGTCCTCCCATGAAGTATGGTCAACAGCCTTGTTGTTCTCATCTTTTATAGAAACTTTAATCTGAGAGATTTTGGTTGTATAAACGGAAGTATCTGCATATTGGTAATTATAGCTGTCTGCATATATACCGCCTATGGCATCTGCTGCATAAGCAACAACAGCGGAACTATCAGCATTTTTATAAAACGGTACACCGCTCATAACAGCCATACTTCCCGTAACACAAAGAATTGCAGCAAGAGCTGAAATTATTTTTTTCATAAATTTCCACCTTTCTTGAATTGATATAATTTGATTTGATAATATAAGTTTCTATACTTATTGAAAATAATTATATCATATATCTTTGAAAAAATCAATGCTTTAAACAAATTTTTTCAGTATGAACAAACTTTCGGTATAAATTTTGTCAATAATATCAAAAATAACATCTTTAAAGTTTCCAGTTGTCGCAAAGTCTGTTGATAGCGTCGGTAAGCTGTCTCATATCGGCATTTGTACGTCCTGACGAATTCTGAATAAGCCGTGCAAGTCGTTCAGAAGCAATAATAAGGTTATTGTAGTTGATATTTTCGTTTGAATGTTGTGATTTTTTCGCAATGGGGCGTGGTTCTGCATCAACGGTGACAATGCCGTTTGTTATATCAAATTCAGCACTGCTATATGGAACATAAACGTCCGCACCGAGTTCGTCACGGAGTTTCTGTGCAAAAGTTTCAGACGAAGAAGAATCGCCGTGATTTATAAAGAATTTTCTTACTCCTGAAATTGATTCTGCCCATTTCATAAGACCTGCTGAATCTGCGTGACCGCTTACACCCGGTAACTGTTGTATTTTTGCTGATACTGTTACGGTTTCACCAAAAAGTTTTACTTTTCTTGCACCGTCAACAATACTTCTGCCGAGAGTGTTGATTGCCTGATAACCGACAAAAAGTATAGTGTTTTCGGGTTTCCACAGATTGTGTTTCAGATGATGCTTGATACGTCCTGCCTCGCACATTCCGCTTGCCGAAATAATTACTTTCGGTCGTGAATCACTGTTTATTGCACGGGAGTCGTCGCTTGTGAGAGTTCTTATAAGACCATCAAAAGCTATCGGATTTATTCCGTGCCTTACAAATGATAATGCTTCTTCGTCATAACAGCTTTCACGGTTGTTTATAAAAATGTCGGTAGCTTCGTTTGCAAGCGGACTGTCCACATATACGGGAAAACCGTCATGTCCCTTTATCATTTTGTCGGATTTTATCTGACGTATGAAATAAAGCATTTCCTGTGTTCTTCCGACCGCAAAAGAGGGGATAATAACACTTCCACCTTTATCAAAGGTTTTCTGAAGAACGTTGGCAAGGGCGGTCACATAGTCTGTCGGGCGGTCATGGATACGATTTCCGTAAGTTGATTCCATTATAACATAGTCAGCACTTTCAATGTACTGAGGGTCACGGATAAGTGGCTGATTTATATTTCCTATGTCTCCCGAAAATACTATTCGGCGTTTCACATCATTTTCGGTAAGGTCTATTATTACACTTGAAGAACCTAAAAGGTGTCCTGCGTCCCTGAATGATACGGTAATTCCCTCACTTATTTCAAACGGTGTTTCGTATGGGTGCGGGACAAAAAGTTCCGACGCACCTATAGCTTCGTTCATAGTGTAAAGCGGTTCATATTCTTCGTCGCCACGACGGCGTGCTTTACGGTTTTTCCATTCTGCTTCAAATTCCTGAATGTGAGC
>DETU01000074.1:0-422 GCA_002362175.1 Ruminococcus sp. UBA3280 | reverse complement strand
TGCTTCAAATTCCTGAATGTGAGCACTGTCACGGAGCATTACAGAACATAGATTTGCGGTAGCTTTGGTGGAGTGGATTTCACCGTTGAAACCTCCTGCATAGAGCAGGGGAAGCATACCTGAATGGTCAATGTGTGCATGAGTAAGAAGTACAAAGTCTATATCAGACGGAGAAACGGGTATCTGTGCATTTTCAAAGGAGTCCTCACCCTGTTCCATGCCAAAATCAACAAGGAATTTTTTACCGCACGCTTCTATATATGTACAGCTTCCTGTAACTTCGTGGTTTGCACCGATAAATATCATTTTCATAAAAGTACCTCCTCAGATTTTATAATACATCAATTATAACATATTAATTTTAAAATGTCTATATATTTTGTTTATTTTTATTATAATGCGTATTTGGTTATAATATTATT
>DETU01000076.1:7504-7802 GCA_002362175.1 Ruminococcus sp. UBA3280 | reverse complement strand
ATAAAAAAAGTGATATAATAAAATCTGAAAAAAGACCGTATAGGAGTTGTTTAAATGAATTACAAAATCAGAAAAATTCTTGAAAGTGAGTATGCAATACTTGATAAATTTCTTTATGAGGCGATTTTTATTCCGCATGGTATAGAACCACCGCCGTTTTCAATTATTGAAAAACCTGAATTACAAGTATATATTTCCGATTTCGGAAAAAAAGATGATTATTGTCTTGTTGCCGAAAAAGACGGTAAAATCATCGGTGCTGTATGGACTCGTATAATGAATGATTACGGACATATAG
>DETU01000076.1:3658-7216 GCA_002362175.1 Ruminococcus sp. UBA3280 | reverse complement strand
AATGAATGATTACGGACATATAGACGATAATATTCCGTCTCTTGCAATATCCTTGTACAAGGAATTTCGTGGAAAGGGAATCGGAACAGCTTTACTTGACAGTATTCTTTCACTTCTCAAATCAAAAAACTATGAAAAAGTTTCACTGTCCGTACAAAAAGAAAACTATGCATACAGAATGTATCTGAAAGCAGGTTTTGAGGTTGTTGAAGAAAATGACAAAGAGTATATTATGGTCTGTAATTTGAAGAAAAGAGGAATCAATTAAAAATGTCAGCTGAAAATAAAAAAACAGGAAAAAAAGTAAGAACATTATTAATATCATGCGGTGAGGCGTTTTCACTGATTTTGTTCGGACAGATGTTAGGTATGTTTATAATGGGCTTTATATCGGGTATTCTTAATATTTTTATATCTGATATAGATAAATCTGATATATGGAAAACCACTGTTGATTATGGTATGTTTATAGGCATATGGATTGTTACTTTATTCATTCTTAAAGTCAGTAAAAAGGAACGTCCGATATTACAGGTGGTCGGCACAAAACCCGACGGAAATAATATATTAAAATTTCTGTTTGGTATTCTGATTGGTTTTGTATTGAATGGTGTATGTATTCTTGTTGCGTGGCTTCATTCAGATATTGCCATACATTTTGAAAATTTCAGACCGCTGTCATTTGTGTTTATATTTGCTATGGTACTTATACAGTCGTCCGCAGAGGAACTTGTTTGCAGAGGATTTCTTTATCAGATACTTATAAAGAACTTTAAAAATCCTGCTGTTGCAATTGTCGGAAATTCTCTTTTGTTTGCTTCCGGGCATCTTGGTAACAACGGAATAACCGTACTTTCATTTATTGATATTTGTCTTTCAGGACTGCTGTTTTCGCTCATGGTTTATTATATGGACAGTCTTTGGTGTGCATTTGCAGGACATACGGCTTGGAACTTCACACAGGCTATAATATTTGGTCTGCCAAACAGCGGAAACCCTGCTGTATATTCTGTTTTTAAAATAGATTTGGACAGTTCACGGAACAGTTTTGCGTATAATGTTGTATTCGGTATAGAGGGTACGATTTTTTCTGTGATTGTACTTGCATTGGCGTGTGTGGCTTTGTACCTGTGGGGCAGAAAATACGGAAAAAAACCTTTTTATGTATGGGAGGAAAACAATGAGCTGGTCACTGGAATTAATAAGAACTAAAACCAACACCGAACCTTATAACGAGGGAAAAGATGAAGATGTTATACCGTTCACAAAAATTGAAATATTGGACTGTATTAATGATATAACAAAAATAATGAATATCAGTATTGAAGATACTGAAAGTAACTTTGTAAAGGTATACGGCGAAAAATGGCGTGTTGAATTTTGTTTTTTTGAGTCCTGTTATTATTCTGAAAATGACCACAGATACTATACAGTAGAATTAGAAGTGCGTGGTAATTCCGAACCGAAAGAATTTTTATTGTTGCTTACTGAAAAACTCCGTGCAAGATTGTTTGATATGTCAGCAGGTACTTTCTGGACTTATAATGGTTCAGGATTTTCAGAATGGAAAAATTTATGTGACAGAATAGTAAAGGATTTGTCTTATGAAAAAGGTAAGGATAAATGATTTTATATTTTTACATAATGTATCAGGTAGGGAATATTACTACTATTTCAGACTTAATAATTTAACTATAGCAAGCAGAGACGAATTGAAGTCCGCATACGGTTTTGACGATTCACTTCTTGCGGATTTGTGGGAACTGCGGTACTCTTATGATATTATACCTGTTTTCAGCGTTAATAATGATGAAATTCTGCTTGAATATCTCCGAAGTCTTAAAAACAGGGATATTGACAGAATAATGAAATATACAACAGGTGACGATTTATGGTTGTGGTGTGAAAGGCGTTGGGAGGTTGACCGCTCTTTTTCCGATTGGGACAGGTATCGTGAAAATAAAATAATTAAACGTGCTGTTGAGTGGTGTGAGGAGAATAATATTCCGTATCTGAAAGGGTGATTTTATGAATGTAATTGAAGCAATAAATAAAAGGCACAGTTATCGTGGAAAGTACAGGCAGATTGATATTCCGAGAAAAGACCTGATAATAATTATGGAATGTGGTCTGAATGCACCGTCTGGCTGTAATAAACAGACCACAAGTCTTATAGCTGTTGATGACCGTGAAATTCTTGACAGACTTTTCAGAGTTATAGACCCGCCTGTTGCCGAGACTGCTCCGGCAATAATATGTGTCCTTACTCAAAGAATAAACGCTACAGGGACAAGTGTTTTGCGGTACAGGACTATTCTGCCGTTATCGAAAATATGCTTCTTGCTATAACCGAACTTGGTTATAGTCGTTGCTGGTATGAGGGGCATATTACTGACGATGACAGAATTTGTGACAAAATGGCTGATATTTTAAATGTTCCTCATAACTATGAACTTGTCTGCTTTCTGCCCGTAGGCATAGCAAAAGAAGAAACTATCATTCCGAAAAAGAAACCGTTTGACAAAAGAGCGTGGTTTAATTCTTTTCCGTTGGAATAATAAGTATGGAGGTTATTTTATGTTTGATGGATATAAATTTGAGGAAAACGGAAAAAAGCTTATTCAGGTAGAAACAAATTTTTCTTCTGATGGAAGTATGTATTTTCAGATTTGCGAAAATGAAAATAATTATGTAGCTTACTGGCGTACTGAACCGGAAAGACATAAGCGGGACGAATTTATGTGTAAATCGGTTTGTTTATTTCCCGAACTCATGCCGTTGAGTGAACTTGTAAAAACAAAGGAGTATAAAGAACTTTTGCAGGAATACAGTCCTGTTTATTCTGCTGTACTGAATGAAAATCAGAAAAATATATTCAGACATTTTTAAAAACAGGTCTGAACGAAAATGCGGATAAATCTTGCGGACGTGACGGACACAGTTATTGTATTGAAGTTTATTTCCCGAAATACAGGAAATATCATTGCTGGTGCAGACTGCCTGAAGAATGGAGTATCATGGCGGACGTTATAAATATGCTTGTTGATATTTCACAGGCTGACCGTCAGAAATACGGTGCAGAAATTTATACGGAAAAATTTCAGTTTACCCCTTGACAAACAGAAAATAATGATGTATAATGTGTAAAGTGATTTTGGATTACACCCGACAGGAGTTTCAGAATATGGCAAAGGAACTTAAATTCGTAATGCTTCTTGACTGTTACGGCGATTTGTTGACGGAACATCAGAAAAGCGTAATGGAGCTTTATTACTGTGAGGATTTGTCTCTTGCAGAAATCGGCAATCCAATGGGAATCACCCGTCAGGCAGTCCGTGACATTATAAAGCGTACCGAAAATATTCTGCTTAACTATGAAGAAAAACTCGGTTTTGCGGAACGACTTGAAAAAATGCGTGAATGTTTCGGAAAAATAAATGAAACTGTCCGACTTGTCGAAAACGAAAATATCAGAAAAATTATTGCAGACGAAATAAAAAATGGTCTTGATTTATTGTAAATGGGAGGAAATCGCATGGCATTTGAAGGTCTTTCCGA
>DETU01000076.1:2969-3348 GCA_002362175.1 Ruminococcus sp. UBA3280 | reverse complement strand
GAAGGTCTTTCCGAAAAACTGAATAACGTCTTTAAAAAGCTGAAGTCAAGAGGAAAGCTTACAGAAAGCGATGTAAAGGAGGCTATGCGTGAAGTCCGTCTTGCACTCCTTGAGGCTGATGTAAGCTATAAGGTGGTAAAGGACTTTGTAAAAGGTGTTACAGAGCGTGCGATTGGTGAGGACGTTCTTGCAAGTCTTACTCCTGCACAGCAGGTTATCAAAATCGTAAACGAGGAACTTTGTTCACTCATGGGCAACAGTAATGCACGTATAAATTTTGCTTCAAAGCCCCCTACGGTTATAATGATGTGCGGATTGCAGGGTTCAGGTAAGACAACACATTCCGCAAAGCTTGCAAAACTTCTCAAAAAAGAAGGTC
>DETU01000076.1:2350-2668 GCA_002362175.1 Ruminococcus sp. UBA3280 | reverse complement strand
CAAAACTTCTCAAAAAAGAAGGTCACAGACCACTTCTCGCAGCCTGCGATATATACCGTCCTGCTGCTATAAATCAGTTGCAGGTTGTCGGACAGAAAGCCGATGTAAAAGTTTTTGAAATGGGACAGATTGACCCCGTTATAATTGCAAAGCAGGCTCTCGCTTACGCAAAGGACTATGGTCATGATATTCTTATTATAGATACCGCCGGTCGTCTGCATATTGATGAGGCACTTATGCAGGAACTTGTAAATATCAAGGAAATTACAAAGCCTGATGAGATTATGCTTGTAGTTGACGCTATGACAGGTCAGGACG
>DETU01000076.1:1496-2001 GCA_002362175.1 Ruminococcus sp. UBA3280 | reverse complement strand
TACAAGAGGCGGTGCGGCACTTTCAGTGCTTGCCGTTACAGGTAAGCCGATTAAGTTTGTCGGAATGGGCGAAAAGCTTGACGATTTTGAACAGTTCCACCCTGAAAGAATGGCTTCGAGGATTCTCGGCATGGGCGACGTTCTCACCCTTATTGAAAAGGCTGAAAACGTAATGTCTCAGAAAGATGCCGAAAAGCTTACAAAGAAGTTCAAAGAAAATACTTTTGATATGGACGACCTGCTTGACCAGATGAAGCAGATTAAAAAGCTCGGTTCAATGAAGTCCATACTCGGAATGTTGCCGGGATTAAGCGGAAAAATCAATGAGGACGATATTGACGAAAAACAGTTCGACAGAATTGAGGCTATTATATACTCAATGACAAAAGCAGAACGTGCGAAACCGTCTATAATCAATCCGTCACGTAAAAAAAGAATTGCTGCGGGTTCGGGTACTAAGGTTGAGGAAGTTAACAGACTTCTGAAACAGTTCGACCAGATGCAG
>DETU01000076.1:0-1212 GCA_002362175.1 Ruminococcus sp. UBA3280 | reverse complement strand
CTGAAACAGTTCGACCAGATGCAGCAGATGATGAAGAAGTTTACGGGAGGCAACAATAAAATGGCTCTCCGTAAGGCAAGAAAAAAGCTTGCAGGTATGAACTTTGACAAGCTTACAGGTAAAGGCGGAGGAAATCTTCCCCCGATTTAATCACATATTAATTGCTTTCAATGCGGTTTCCGCTTGAATATATATCAAATAAATTACGGAGGTGAATATAAATGGCAGTTAAAATCAGACTCAGAAGAATGGGTGCTAAGAAAGCTCCTTTCTACCGTATCGTTGTAGCTGATTCAAGATACCCAAGAGACGGCAGATTCGTTGAGGAAATCGGTTATTATGACCCTACAAAGAATCCGTCTGTTGTAAAGGTTGACGCTGACAAGGCTAAGGACTGGATTAAGAAGGGTGCTCAGCCTACAGATACAGTAAAGGTTATCCTCAAGAATGAGGGCGTACTCTGATTAATGACTTTTTGCGGAAGAGGGCGGACTTTATGTCTTATCCCTCTGTTCCGGAAGTCTTTGGAGGTATAACAATGAAAGATTTACTTTATGCAATCGCAGCAGGACTTGTAGAGGACAAATCCGCTATAAAAATTACCGAGGACGAACCCGACACAGAGGGCGTTATTGTTTTTCATCTTACAGTTGCCCCCGACGATATGGGACGTGTAATCGGTAAACAGGGAAGAATTGCAAAGGCACTCCGTGCAATTATGCGTGCAGGTGCGGCAAAGAGAAACCTGAAAGTTTCTGTTACCATTGAATAATAAAAAACCGTTGAAATAACGGCAATACCCATAAAAGTTTTAGCCCCGATACATTATATTGTATCTGGGCTTGCTGTATTATCTCTTAAAATTTTTGCAGATACACAAATTGCAATTCATGAGATACTGCTTCTTCTTTAAATATTTCATATCCCAGTCTTTCATATAATCTTATATTACTGATACTTTTTGTACTGGTAAACAATTCGTATCTTTTATTAGGATATTCATTTTCGATTTCTAAGAGAAGTCTTGTTCCTATTCCGTTTTTTTGCATTTTAGGGTGTACCATCAATTTACCGATATAAACAGTCCCATTTTCCTGATAAGCTCTTACAGAACCTATAATAACACCCTCGTCATCTACTGCTTTTAAAATAGTTCCTTTCTGAAATTCTTCGTGTACTTCTTCTATAGTTTGCTTTAAAGGTGGAATATCC
>DETU01000106.1 GCA_002362175.1 Ruminococcus sp. UBA3280 | reverse complement strand
AAATAAAAAGTTCGGTCTGAAAAACCGAACCTTTGTATTTATAAAAACTCCTCAACGAACTTAACACCCATAATAATTTCACCAATTACACCGGTTACCATATAAATAGTTCCAAATTTCTTGAACTTAAAAAATAATCGACGCCATAAATTTGATATAGTGGGATATAACAAAAACAAAATTAAAAGTACCCACCAATAATCACAAATAAAATCCAATCCAGAACATTTATCTTCAACCATAGCCGTTTTTGACATTGAATATGTACCAATCGCTGAAGATAAAATTAAAAACACTTCAACCAGTTTATGATATGTTGTTTTCACAATAACATTTTCTTGTTTATCTTTAGGTTCATGACGTTTGAAATATGATAACATATGTATGAACATAATAATACCAACTGCAATCGGCACTAAAGGAGTAAGTATTTTATCCAATATAAAAATTGCTCCCAATACAAGAAAAAACGGCATTACGGCATATATCACTTTATATAACCAATAATCACTCCACTTAAAAAAATACCACATTTTAATACCTCCTATTTAGCAAGAATAAGTTTATTACCATTTTCAAGAGGTAATGTAATTCTACCGTCATCTTCATATGTAAAATTCCAACCATTTTGCCCATCAACTGTAAATGCGAGCTTATTCGAAGAACAACTACAGTTGCCTTCGAATGTATCTGAAGAATCTTCAAGCGTTCCCGTTTTATCCGAATTTACTACAAGTTTGCAAAAATAATCTTCAGCATTACCCTCACTTGATTTTGCAACTTCCTCAATAGTCAATTCTTCTCCCGTGTTCATTTTTACTGCTACACTGTTCCATTCTCCTATAAAATCATCATCATATACAAGCTTGACAGTAGCTACCTGTGAACTTTCCACTTTTGATACTGTACTTACCTCATTGTTTCCGCATGATACAAGAACTGACAAACTTATAAACATTACAGCACACAATATTTTCTTTGGTTTCATTTTTTAATACCTCCTAAATAAAATTTCTTAATTGTTGGAAAAACAAATTGCAACTATGTCCATTATTAGTATACTATAGTATTTCAATTTTGTCAAGTAGTAATTTACAATAATATTGTAAATTTTGATTAAGGAGGTGAAATCAATGTTTAATGAACGAATAAAAAAACTCAGAAAATCGCTTGGAATAAATCAGGTAGAATTTGGTCGCCGACTTCATGTAACAAAGCAATGCATCAGCAACTGGGAAAACGGTAATATTCAGCCATCAATTGATATGCTCATAAAAATTGCCGAAACTTTTTCTGTAAATACCGATTATCTTTTAGGTCTAAGCAATAAATGCACTCTTGATGCCGAAGGACTTACAAATGAACAGATACTTCATATAAGGAGTATAATAGACGATTTGAAAAGACTTCAATAAAAAATAAAGCAGACAGATTTTACTCTGTCTGCTTTTCATTATGCCATAAGCTTTACCATAACGGCTTTCTGAGCGTGGAGACGGTTTTCAGCCTCCTCAAAGATTTCCTTGGCGTGAGCCTCAAAGACCTTTGCGGTGATTTCTTCCTCACGGTGTGCGGGAAGACAGTGAAGAACCATAGCGTCGTCGTGAGCGACTGCCATAAGTTCGTCATTAATCTGATAGCCTTTAAATGCCTTTTTACGCATTTCGGCTTCACCTTCCTGACCCATAGAAGCCCATACGTCAGTGATAAGAACGTCTGCATTTTCAGCAGCCTTTAAAGGTGAATCAGTAATTTCAAAATTATTGTACTTTCCGGCAAATTCAAGTATCTCGCTTGGCGGACGGTATCCCTCAGGACAAGCAACGGAGACAGCCATTCCGACTTTAAGGCAACCTACAATAAGTGAGTTTGCCATGTTGTTTCCGTCACCGATAAAGCACATTTTAAGACCGTCAAAACTTCCCTTAAATTCACGTATAGTCATAAGGTCGGCAAGTACCTGACATGGATGGCAGAAATCGGTAAGACCGTTTATTATCGGAATATTACCGTATTCTGCGAGGTCTTCCACTTCTTTCTGTTCAAAGGTACGAATCATAATTCCGTCAAGATAACGTGAAAGCACCCTTGCTGTATCCTGAACAGGTTCACCTCTGCCTATCTGCAAATCGTGAGAGGAGAGGAAAAGCGGATATCCGCCGAGCTGGTACATACCTGTTTCAAAGGAGACACGTGTTCTTGTGGAAGCCTTCTGGAAAATCATTCCGAGGGTCTTTCCTTTAAGATGAGGGTGCGGAATCCCATGTTTAAGTTCATATTTAAGCTGGTCGGCAAGATTGAGTATATCAATAATTTCTTCTGTACTCAAATCGAGCATTTTAAGTAAATGTTTCATATCATACCATTCCTTTCATTAATTACTTCTGTTTGTTCATAACGCCAAAAGCCCTGTCAATAATTACGGCAAAAAGCGGTATATAGTCATCAAAAATCTTATCTTCAACAGTTATATCATACTGTAAATCACCCGATACCGATGTACGTGTGCTTATTGAACCCTTTTTGTCATCACCGCTTAAAATAGTAAATTCACGTCTGTCCTTGCTTGCAAGGGTAAAAGTCATATTTTTGCCCTCACATATAATAGTAGGGTCAAGAAACAGTGACTTACAGGTGATTGTCATGAACGTAGCGTCATTAAGGACAATGCTGAAAGAAGGTTTTCTTTCCTCGCCCGTCTGTAATAAAGTATAGAGATTATAGTTGCTTGAATCAAGAAGTACAAACTTTGAATTTCCGAATCCTTTTTTTTTGACAGTATAGAGAAGTCTTGATTTTTTGTCCTCAACAACATATTTATTTCCTTTTGTAAGTACTACCAAATCCATTAAATCATTCCTCCAGTATATCTCTCAAAATTTTTATTCCGTCTCCGATTTCTTCCATTGATATAGTAAGAGGAGGCAGAAGTCTTACTTTATCTTTAGCGGTAAGTATAAGCAGACCTTTTTCAAGAGCCTTTTTAGCAACATCAGAAGCAGTTTTTGTTTTAAGCTTAATGCCAATCATCAGACCAAGTCCGCTGACCGATTCAATTTCACTGCACTTTTCAAGTTCTTTTCTTATAAATTCAGCTTTTTCATTTACTTCACCAAGAAAGCCCTCACTGTTCAGTCGGTCAAGAACTGCAATACCACCTGCACAGGCAATAGGATTTCCGCCGAAAGTAGACCCGTGAGTTCCTGCCGTCAATACGCCACTGCATTTTTCGGTAGTGAGACACGCTCCGACAGGTATACCGCCCGCAAGACCCTTTGCCATAGTAGTTATATCGGCTTTTTTTCCGAAATATTCACCTGCGAGAAATTTTCCTGTTCTTCCTGCACCCGTCTGAACTTCATCGGCAATTACAAGTATATCCTTTGCTTCACAGAGTTCGTAAACAGCGTTTACAAAATCCTGACTGAGAGCATTTACACCGCCCTCACCCTGAACATATTCAAGCATAACGGCACATACAGTGTCATCAAGCTTTGATTTCAGGTCGTTAATATCGTTTGCAGTAACATTTATAAATCCCTCAAGAAACGGAAAAAAATAATTATGGAAAACGTCCTGACCCGTTGCCGAAAGGGTAGCAATTGTTCTTCCGTGGAAAGAATTAACGAGAGTTATAATATTATGGCGGTTTTTTCCGTATTTGTCAAAACTGTATTTTCTTGCAATCTTAATTGCACATTCATTAGCCTCAGCACCGCTGTTGCAGAAGAAAACGGAGTCATATTCTGATGTTTCACAAAGTTTTTCGGCAAATTCAGCCTGAACGCCCGTATAGTAATAATTTGAACTGTGCTGAAGTGTTCTCACCTGAGAACATACCGCATCAGCCCATTTTTCATCACAGTAACCAAGAGAATTTGTACCTATACCGCTTCCGAAGTCTATATATGTTTTACCGTCCTCGTCAGTACAGCGTCTGCCCTCACCTTTCTGCATTACAAGTGGGTAACGTCCGTAGGAGTGCATAATATGCTTATCAAATTTATCAATAGTGTTCATAATAAAAACTTTCTCCTTAACTACCGTAACAATTCACGGCAAATTCACAGTTATCCATATAATTATAACTCTCTTTGCATTGTAAAATCAATATGAAGAACAAGCAAATAAGTAAATTTTCTGTTTATCTGTTATTTGTTTATACAAATTGTGTGCCTATACCTTCATTTGAAAGTATTTCAATGAGAATAGAGTGCGGAACTCTGCCGTCTATGATAACGGTCTTGTGAACGCCACGTCTTACAGCCTCAACACAGCAGTCTATCTTCGGAATCATACCGCCCGAAATTATTCCCTGTCTTTTCAGGAACGGAACTTCACTGACGTTTACTTCAGGAATAAGAGTTGAAGGGTCGTTCTTGTCTTTAAGAAGTCCTGCAATATCGGTCATGAGTATAAGATTTTCCGCACCAAGTTCTGCGGCAATTCTTGCTGCTGCCGTATCGGCGTTTATATTGTAGGTGTTACCCTGCTCATCTGTTGCGACTGTTGCAATAACGGGAATATTACCGTTTGCAAGAGCGTCAAGAATAGGTTTTGTGTTTACTTCTGTAACCTTTCCTACCCAGCCTAAATCCTGACCGTCCTCTGTAGTCTGCTTTTCAGCCTTAATCATACCGCCGTCAATTCCGCATAATCCGACCGCACTGCCCTTATGCTGTGCAAGAAGCTGTACAAGTTCCTTATTGACCTTTCCGGCAAGAACCATTTTTACTACGTTTACGGTATCGTCATCAGTATAACGCAGACCGTTTACAAAACGGCTTTCTATACCGAGTTTACCGAGCATATCGTTAATTTCAGGACCTCCGCCGTGTACGAGTACGACTTTAACACCTACCAGTGAAAGCAGTACAATATCAGTCATTACAGCGTCTTTGAGTTCCTTGTTGGTCATGGCATTACCGCCGTACTTGATAACAAGAATTTTATTGTTGTACTTCTGTATATAAGGAAGTGCATTGATAAGTATCTGTGACTTATCGCTGTTTGAAATTTTTTCCATTTGTCTGTCCTCCGTTTAAGAACGGTAATCTCCGTTTATTTTTACATAGTCATAAGTAAGGTCACAGCCCCATGCAACCGCTTTGCCTTTACCGTTGCCGATTGATATATTTATGATGATTTCTTCTTCACTGAGAATTTCCTTAGCCTTTTCTTCGGAAAATTCCACACCTGCTCCGTTTCTGCAAACATCAATGATTCCGCTTGCAGAACCAATTGAAACATAAACCTTATTTATATCAAAATCAGCATCAGCATAACCGACTGCACAAAGTATACGTCCCCAGTTTGCATCTTCACCGAACATCGCAGCTTTGAAAAGACTTGATGTTATAACGGATTTAGCTACAATTTCAGCAGTCTTTTCCGTATCGGCACCTGAACATACACACTCAATAAGTTTTGTCGCACCCTCACCGTCACGAGCCATTTTCCTTGCAAGATTCATCATGACTGCATAAAGGGCATTTACAAACTTTTCAAAGTCATCATTTTCCTTATTTACGGGAACATTTCCGGCAGTACCGTTTGCAAGCACGCAGACCATATCATTTGTGGAAGTATCACCGTCAACACTTACACGATTAAGGGTAACTTTTACAACATCACTCAAAGCAAGCTGAAGAAGTTCAGCAGAAATATCGACATCAGTTGTAATGAATGTAAGGGTTGTAGCCATATTGGGATGAATCATTCCGCTACCCTTTAACATACCACCCATTGTGCAGGTTTTTCCGCCCATCTCAAACTGGACAGCAACTTCTTTTACCTGTGTATCGGTAGTCATAATAGCTTCAACTGCTTTTGAGTTTCCGTCATAAGTAAGACCCTCTGCAAGTTCTTTCATACCATTTGCAATAGGTTCAATAGGAAGTACCTGTCCGATAACGCCCGTTGAGGCAACTATAACATCATTCACGTCTATGCCGATTTCTTCGGCAACAAGACTGCACATCTTTTCAGCCTTTTCAACACCGTCGGCGTTACAGGTATTGGCATTTACGGAATTTACAATAACAGCCTTTGCAGTACCGTTTTTGATATGTTCTTTAGTTACAATTATCGGAGCTCCCTTAACCTTGTTTGTTGTATAAACAGCAGCAGCCGTACATTCCTTGTCGGCAACTATAAGGGCAAGGTCATTTTTCTTTTTGGCGGGAAGTACATTATTTGCAACGGCTGAATTTTCGTCTGTGCTTGTAAGTGGCTTGTGGGCAAGTCCGCAATGAATACCGTTTGCCCTGAAACCCTTTGAAGCACACACACCGCCGTCAACAAAAGCCACTCCCTTAACTTCTTTCAAATTCATTTTTTACATCTCCTTATTATCAAATCTTACATTAATCTGAGGGTCATACAGCGGACAATCATATTCAAGCATAATATCAATTATCTTATTGAGACTGCTATAATCCAGGTTTTCCGAACATTCAAAAATTACAGCATTTTCATAAACTTCAACCGTAAACGAACCTTTTTCCGATTCAAAATTATATTCGTCAAGCCACCAGTCCAAAAAAATTCTGCTTAAACGTTTCAAAATTTCGTCCGTGTCAAGATTTTCCAGTCCTGAAATTTTCTCACCATTGCATAACTTCATATAAATTTCCCGACTGTCCACATAAAATCCGTCTGTATTTTTCCAGAATACTAATTGTCTGCCCATAATATTCCTCTTTGTTAAGTATCTATACGCACCAACTCACAAAGTGCTTTATTCCGATAGACAATATCGTCTCTTAAAGCAAAGCCCTGCTTTTCCCAGAAAGCGTTTCCGACTTCATTATATTTGAAAACGAGAAGTGCAACTTTGCTTATTCCCTCGTTTTTCAAAGCCGAAAGACAGACATTCACAAGCGTTGTTCCGATTCCGCAACGTCTGTATTTTTCAGCAACGGACATATGGTATATATAACCTCTGCGACCGTCATTTCCGCTGATAATCACGCCTGCAATTTCACCATTTTGTTCCGCAACAAAACAAGTTGACGGATTGCGTTCAAGAAAACGTTCTATTCCGTCGTGGGAGTCATCAACATTATTGAAACCCATATTTCTGCAAGACATCCAGAGAGCATAAACACTGTCATAATCTGAAATATTCATTGTGCGTACATTCATTGTTATACCTCCGTCTGAAACTTATACAAGACCTGTTGTTTCGTCAATACCCATCATTATGTTGAGACACTGAACAGCCGCACCGCTTGCACCCTTGCCGAGATTGTCGAGACGTGAACAAAGTAAAATCTGTTCGTCGTTTCCGAAAACAAACACCTGCATCTTATTGAATCCACTCAAAGTGTTTGAAGCAAGGAAAAACGCTTTTTGTTCCTCTGCCGACATAAGTGGCATAACTTCAACAAGCTTTGCATTTTCATAGTGCTTTGAATACATTTCGTGAATTTTTTCAGCAGTGATATTTTTATCAAGCTGTCTGGACTGTATCGGTACACTTACTACCATACCGCTGTAATAATCACATATTATGGGATTGAACATCGGTTTATACTTCAGTCCCGAAACAGCCTGCATTTCAGGTAAATGCTTGTGTTCCTGTGAAAGTGCGTACTGTCGGGGACTGTTATATTCATACGGTTTTTCGTCACTCTCATAAACTGCTATAGATTTTTTACCTGCTCCGCTGTAACCTGATGTTGCATATGCAAATACAGGAAAATCGTCGGGAATAATGCCGTTACTCACAAGCGGATAGACTATTGATGCAAAACCGCTTGCATAACAACCGGGAACGGCTACTCTGTTAGACGTTTTAATTTTATCTCTGTGAGCCTGTGAGAGTTCGGGAAAACCGTAAGCCCATGCGGGATTAGTACGGTGAGCGGTTGAAGCGTCAATTATTCTCACATGGTCGTTATCAACAAAAGATACCGCTTCTCTTGACGCAGCGTCGGGAAGGCAAAGAAAAGTATAATCTGACATATTTATAAACTTTGCCCTTTCTGCTGAATCCTTACGTTTTTCCTCGCTTATACGGAGAATTTCGACATCATTTCTGTTCTCGAAACGCTCCAGTATTTTAAGACCGGTAGTTCCCTCCTGACCGTCTATATATATTTTTACAGACATAATTGTTTCCTCCGTTTATTTATTTTTGCGTTTGTTCTTCTTGCGTTCATATTTTGCACGCTTAGGGTCTTCAAGGTCTGATTCGTCCTCAAGAAGAGAATGCCATACACTTATTCCGAGAGTAAGACACACTATAATCACAAACCAGAAAATATGTGCTTTCGGAACAACTGCAATCCACAGACCCATTACAAGCTCACCGACAATCCATATAATGCCCATGAGTATTGAAAGACCCATTATAAAAATTACATCTTTTTTCTTCATAAAATTCAAATATCAAGCGATTTTTTAGCAATTTCAATCTGTACTTTCACAGCCTCGGGGGAAGGTCCGCCCTCCGATTTTCTTTCACGCACACAGGTTTCAAGATTTATAGCCTGATAAACGTCATTGTCAAAAAGTTCCGTCATAGCCTTGTAATCATCAAGCGGAAGTGTTTCAAGAGTGAGACCCTTTTCAATGCACTGTGCAACAAGAGTACCTGTAATCTTATATGCGTCACGGAAAGGCATACCCTTTTTAACAAGATAATCAGCACAGTCTGTGGCGTTTATGAAACCTCTTGCGGCGGCGTTTCTCATATTTTCCTTTAATACTTTCATAGTGGAAATCATGGGAATGAAAGTCTTTACGCAGAGTTTTACATTGTCAACCGCATCAAAAATAGCTTCCTTATCCTCCTGCATATCCTTATTATATGCAAGCGGAAGTCCTTTCAGCATGGAAAGAAGTGTAATCAAATCACCGTTTACACGTCCTGTCTTGCCTCTGATAAGTTCTGTAATATCGGGATTTTTCTTCTGTGGCATAATTGAAGAACCTGTAGCAAAAGCGTCGTCAAGTTCAACGAACTTAAATTCCCATGAACACCACATTATTATTTCTTCGGAAAAACGTGAAAGGTGCGTCATGATAAGAGACAACGCACAGTTCAGCTCAACACAGAAATCACGGTCTGAAACGCCGTCAAGACTGTTTGCCATAGGTGCTGTAAATCCCAGTAATTCGGCTGTCTGTTTTCTGTTGGTACAGTAAGTAGTACCTGCCAAAGCACCGCTACCCAACGGACAATAATTCATTCTCTTTGAAACGTCCTGAAGTCTTTCAAGGTCACGCAGGAACATGAAAACATAAGCCATCAAATGATGTGCAAAAGTTACGGGCTGGGCTCTCTGTAAGTGAGTATATCCCGGCATTATTGTTTCCGTATGCTGTTCAGCCATGTTTACGAGAGTTACAGCAAGTTTTTTCACAAGGTCATGTATCTCCTGAATTTCGTCACGTAAATATAATCTTATATCAACTGCAACCTGGTCATTCCTTGAACGTGAAGTATGAAGTCTTTTTCCGACATCACCGAGACGCTTTGTAAGTTCCGCCTCAATGAACATATGAATATCTTCGGCGGAGGGGTCAAGTTCCAGCTTGCCTGAATCAATATCCGACAAAATTCCCTTTAAACCGTCAATAATCTGTAAACTGTCCTCTTTTGTGATAATACCGCAGTCGCCTAACATTGTGGCGTGTGCGATACTTCCCTGTATATCGTGACGGTACATACGACCGTCAAAGGCAATTGACGAATTGAAAGCGTTTACAGTATCGTCAATTTTCTTGGAAAATCTTCCTGCCCACATCATATCAGCCATAATTTTAAATCTCCTTTATAATTTATTTTTATTTACTTTCCAATATTTATTATTATATTTACCACGTCGTGAAATGATTTTATCTTCAATAAGCTTTTCAAGATACATTTCAAACTCATCTTTTTCAGTTCCCAAATCAATCAAATCAAAATAAGAAATTTTAGGGTCTTCCTTAATTGCAGTTATTAAAAATTCTATTATTTCGGGATTTTCTTCATGCATATTACATTTGCTTTCAAGTCTTGCCAAATTAGTGAACTTATACTCTATTATTAATGAAATTACAGCAGAATCAATAAGACTAAGACTATACATAATAGAAGGGTCGGGAAAATAATACATAGTATCATCTTCCATATTTTCACTACTGCTCTTCCATTTTATAATATCAGCATCTATTTCTAATTTTCTTTGAAATAGTTCTTCCTGAGTCATATATAAATATTCTTCGTCTTTATTTTTTCTGATTATTTCAAAAACATCAAATCCGTTATAAAATTCCCGCATATATCCCCCTGAATATTCCGCAATTAATTTTTTTCCGGAAAATTCTGCTCAAATCGTTCTTTGTCAATTATTTCAACGCTATATGTTATATTCAAGTCCTCGTCAACTTCAACGTGATACAGTTCATATTTAGAAGAAGCACTGCTACGTGGTGCATAACCTACATATATATCAGATGTTCCGGAATTTATCGGTTTATATACTTTTCCGAAAACATCACCACAAGAATCACTTGAACCAAGTCTTAAACCATCTATAGCATAAAAGTCCTCAACTTCCTGCAAAACGTTGTTATCGGAATTATAGTGTTCATCATATTTGCTATAGCCCTCACCCTCGCTCATATGCGATATACATAAGTTTCCGTTCCTCATAATACCTGTTTCTTTATACTTTGCATATTCTATTTTTTTCGGAACAGACATACCTACAAGGCAAATTACAAGTAACATAATAAGTATTAATATCAGTTGGAATATAAAACCTATAAAATAAAATATACCTTTGATTATCTTC
>DETU01000025.1:17725-34529 GCA_002362175.1 Ruminococcus sp. UBA3280 | reverse complement strand
GAAACGGATATTATTGACAAATTATTCCTGTTGCGGTATAATTATTATATAATATTATAAAATCGGAGGGAAGATATATGGGTTTAAAAAGAAATATTGCACTGATTCTTTGTATTTCGGCAATGTTGTCTTTTTCTTCGTGCGGACTTCTGAAACATGAAGAAGAAAGCAGTGAAAAATCATTTGCACAGGAACATGGTGGAAAATCTGAAAGTTCGGTTTCGGTGGGGTATATTGTACTTAAAAATGATGAGAAATCTGCTGATTTATATGACGAAATAAACGGAAATGTAATTGTCAAGATGTTTGACGGAGATGCTTTGACTGTTTATTCTATTGACTCGGAGTGGGCTAAAGTTAATTACGGTGGTAAAGACGGTTATGTGAAAATTGAATATATTTCTTTCAGTGAACCTGAAAAGAATCAGGAAACAGAAGAAAATAAAGATAAAATTAATGAATCGGCTGAAAGGGAAGTTTCACAGATAACGCCCGAAATGTCTGAAAATGAAAAAAGTGAAGAATCTCAGCTGTCGGAAAAAATTGAAATAAACAATAATAATATGATAGAAATTGTATACATATCTGATTTCGACGGTTTTCAGGTGGCTGACCCTATTCAGTCTTATCCGAAATACGTTCCCGAGCCGACTTATACTAACGGTTACTGCAATGCATATGCGGCATATATTTATTCAATCCCCGACGTTAACAGCGTTAAGCGTGAAACTGATATGCTCTACAGCGGTGACCCTGTGAAAATTCTCGGTTCTGTAGACGGTTGGTATTACATCGCTACAGACAACGGCAGTAATGGTGAACTGCACGGCTATGTAGACCAGAGTTATATAACTATAGGAAAGAATGAAGTTCAGAAGATAAATTACAATGCCACTCAGGGACAGGTAAAGGACGGTATGACCGCATGGGTGAATTATACACCCAGCAAGACAGACAATATTGAAACGCTTTCAGGCGGTACGACTTTCACTATTATAGGAAATGCAAATGATTATTGGTATCAGATAAGCTATTATGACGGTAAAACGGGTTGGATAAGCTATAAAATGGTTGATGTTTGGTAAACTGATATGCAAATAAAAAGCAAAACTGGTCATTGACATAATTTTCATAATAATCTATAATAAAATCATTACGAATACAAGGAGAAATTTTATTATGAAAAAAGTAGTTACTGTTCAGGATATTTCCTGTTTCGGAAAATGTTCGCTTACTGTCGCACTTCCGATTATTTCGGCAATGGGAATTGAAACCGCTGTTATCCCTACCGCCGTTCTTTCAACCCATACGGGAGGCTTTGAGGGCTATACATTCCGTGATTTGACCGACGATATTCCCGATATTGCAAATCACTGGAAAAAACTTAATCTTAAATTCAATGCGGTTTATACCGGCTATCTCGGTTCTGAAAAACAAATCAATATAGTTTCGGAATTTTTTGACGATTTCAGAACAGAAGATAATTTCATAGTCGTTGACCCCGTTCTTGGTGACAACGGAAAATTCTATGCAGGTTTTACAGACGAATTTGCCGTAAAAATGGCTGAACTTTGTTCTAAGGCTGACTATATTATTCCCAACATGACAGAGGCTTCTTTCATGCTCGGTATTCCCTATACGGAGAACTATGATAAGAAATATGTTGAGGACGTTTTACGCAGACTTGCAAAACTTGGCTGTAAAACTCCCGTCCTGACAGGCGTTCATTTCGATGACAAGCAGCAGGGTGCAGCCGCTTATGATTCCGTTAACGATAAATTTTATTACTCTCTGAATGAAAATATAAAACGCTCGGTTCACGGAACAGGTGATATTTTTGCAAGCGTTTTCACAGGTGCTGTAACACTCGGAAAAAATCTTCAGCAGACGCTTGATATTGCCGTAAATTATACTCTTGAATGTATAAAGGCTACTGTTCCGTATTTTGACGAAATGTGGTACGGAAGCTGTTTTGAACTTTGTATCGGAAAACTTATCGAAATGACAAATAAATAAAAACAAGCTCCGATTATATATCGGAGCTTTTTATATTAATGACTGAAAATCTCTTCTTCGAGAATGTTATAATTTGCATTGAAGTCAACCTGCAATACAGATTGAACCGTACCGTCGTAAAGCCATACATCTTCGGGATAGAAAGTATTTTCTGCTGGTATCTGCAACTGTTTTACGTCATACCGTATTGCTGTAGGAAGTCTGAGGGAAAGAAGATACATTCCCATAGTGGACATATTTGTATTTATTTTTGGTATCACGCTTTTTGCGATTCGTCCTATTGCGACGGGGTTTATTGCTTTTGGTATGATTTTTTCAAAGACTTTACGCTGTCTGCTTGTACGTTCAAAATCGCTGTTTCCGACATATCTGATACGGGCATATGAAAGAGCCTGTTTGCCGTTAAGGTGGAGTTTTCCGCCACTTTCAAGAAAGTCTGCCCACTGGTCGTCACCCATAAGCTGATTCACTTCAGAGAACAGAATATTATTTATTTCATGGGCTTCTTCGTCTGAAACGTCAATATCAATTCCGCCTACAGCGTCGATGATTCCTGCGAACGAAACAAAGTTAACCGTGATATAGTCATCAATTTCCACCATGAAATTACTTTCGATAGTGTCCATAAGAAGTTCCGCACCGCCATATGAATAAGCTGCATTAAGCTTGTCCATGCCGTAATCCTGAATATTTACATAGCAGTCACGCATGAATGATGTGAGAATAATTTCATTTGTACGGCTGTTGAATGAAAGCAGAATCATTGAATCGGAACGCCCCTGCTCGTCATCAGAACGTCCGTCTGTACCGATAATGAGGACGCTTTTTACATAGCTCCGTGACATTGCACTTGCTGTGCGGTTGCGGTCGCCTGTTTCTTTCTTGCCGACTTTGCTGATTACAGTCAGTGCGGTGCATGAATATATTGCAAAAAGAAGAACAAGGATTGTAAACAAAGTAAGTATGATTTTTCTTACTATTTTTCCTAAAAAACTTTTATGCTTTCTTTTTTTCTTTTTACGTCGCTGGGGAGGGGGAGGAGCTTGTCTCTGCTGCGGATAGTCCTGACGCTGATAATTTGTGTTCTGATAACCTGCGTTATACTGCTGATAATTCGAGTTATGGTAGTTTTGATTGTACTGATTGTAATTCTGATTCTGATAACCTGCATTGTACTGACGGTTATCGTTATTCTGATAGTTCTGATTATACGGACGGTTATCAGGGTTATATTGTCTGCGGTAATTCTGATTCTGATAACCGGAGTTGTTCTGATAATAGTTTGTGTTATTTGTTCGTTGCTGATTATTCTGTCTCGGTCGCTGATAATTTTGTTGTCTGTTTATATTGGGTCGTCTGTAATTTTGCGGATTAGGCGGAATAGGTATATTCATTGTGTTTTCGTTGTCGGTGTTTTCTTCGTTCTGAAATCTGTCTGTCATTGTTAACTCCTTTCAAAAAATATTTTATTAAATCAGAACCTGCTCCGTAATGATATCAGCAACGGTAGCAGGTTCTTTTTCTATATCTTTTTTGAACTTACTGCAAAATACGTCAGTACAGTGCAGGCGAGATTGTAAATTACAAGTGCCGATGCCGACATATAAATATAGTTGAATTCAAACGCTTTTGAAATAATCAGCATAATTCCGAGTACAAAACCGAGAATAATGGAAACTGTCTGAAAGATGAGTCCCAGTATAGAGGCTGAGTGTATTACTTTAGTACCGATAATCAGCTGAGCAAAAGAGGAGAATTTTCCTGAACACGCCATAGAAGCACTAAGACGTACTGTTTTTCTTGTTTCTTCGTCAAAGTCCTTATGCAGTTTTTTGGGGAGAATCCTGAACATACTTTTCGGAACGCCGAAAAGTGATGAAATTTTTTCAAGTGTAAGACATGGGTCAACGCTTTTGAGAATCATGAATATTTTATGTTTCGCAAGTTGTTTTGCCCAGCGTTTTACCTCTCGGTCAGCACGTATTTCAACCGTAAAGAGTGCGGCTATGTTTCCTGAAATTGAAAGATACATAGCTTCCTGATTGTCGCCTGTGTATTCGGATTCTTTTGTTTTTGTGGGCAGACCCTCAATGTTGTGATTAATCATGAGTTCACGGTTTCCGAAAAGGACACGCCTGTTATGAATCCAGCCACAAAGTCCCATAGATTCCTCAAAGGAAAAATTTTCTATCTGATAGAGAATATCCTGATTTTCGTCAACAACGTCGCTGAAAAGATGACGCATAACACTTCCTGCGTGGTGAGTAAGACTTGCAGCTTCAAGCAAAGCTTCGTTTACCTTTGTATTGGAAAAGACTTTGACACCGCCGAGCTGTATTGAGTGTTCAGGGAAAAGAGAGTCAGTATTTACAAGAATGGAATTGGTGTCATAAAAATCGTCAACACTCTGATAGCCAAGCATAACACCTTTTTTTATGATTGTCCTGTTTGAGATTCTTTCTAGCGGAACATTTGCAACAAAAGGCATTGCAACGCATGAAGTAGCACACATAAGCATACTGAAAATAGAAAGACCGAATGCAAGTGCGTCCATTGAGAAAAACGCTTCTTTACAGAAAAGTGTCAGTACAAGTGAAATGAACGCCGATATAATCAGACATACGGGTGTGGCTTTTTTACAGTACTTGTCCGTTATATCCGATGAGTATGTGTATTTAAGAAAATCGGTGAGAAAGTCGGTTTTACGCATTGATGCAAGAATGGGAAAATCTCCGAGAGTACCTCTTGTAAGACGTTCGGCACGTTCTTCATCACGTACATAGACTATGCCGTGACGGTCAAAATATTCCTTTGACACAAGCTTGAAATTTCTCTGAGCCCTGTTAAGAATAAGAAGTTTTCCGAGAGCGTTGGTGAGAAGTGCAAGTATTCCGACAGGCATATAAATGCGTTCTGCCATGATATAATCAGGATTTACAAATCCCGGAAGTATTGATAAAAAGCAGGTAATTGCCGTAATGGCGGTAAGTGAATCACTGTCAGCCTTTAAAGTAAAGAATTTTTTCAGACCCTTTGTAATTACCGCAAATGATGAGACTATAGCGGCAAGTCCTGTAAAAAGGTGGGTGATAAGATAAAGGGTTATATTATTTTTACTCAGCACGCTTATAATAGGCAGGGCAAACTGATTTGCAATAGTAATGTAGACACTCAGGAATGAAATCAGCAGAAGAATCATAACTCTTGCCCTTATGATACCTTTAAGTTCTTTTATATCACGTCCGACATCTTCAACATCACCGTAATAATTGAAGTCAACAATTCGTTTTGTCCGTTTCTTTTTTGAAGTGTCCGCAGTTTCTTCTTCCGTTTCGGGTTCTATATGAACGTCTATAGCTTCGGACGGCGGTTGACGGTCATAAGTTATATGTGAAGTTGTTTTTGTATTCTTACGGTTTCGCTCGGCATATTTTGCAGCTGCAATAATTTCGGGTGATGGAACAATGTCCGTAATCATCTTGAGGTTTTCGGGGTCTTCCGCTTCTGCAAGAATTGCCGCACGGCTTCGTTTTTTCTTCTTGAAAACAGGCGGTGTATACATATATTCACCGTCGGGCGACTCTTTTTTGTATGTGTAGTCTGCTTCTTTTTTCCTGTGATTTTTATTTCCTGCTTTCTGACGTTCGGCGGCTTCCCTTGCCCTCGTCGATTCGGTCATACGTCTTATTTTTGAAACATCGTCCGCACTCATATGCGTATTTAGAACGGTACTGCTGTAAATTGCAGATTCGGGATTTCCCTCTGAATCAGTCCCTGCATTTAATACTGTGATTTTACGGCGTTTTGGCGGAGGTGGTGCTTCATTCATTGGCTGTCTTAGTGAGTTGTCGTCCCACGACGTTTTTTCGTGCGAGGACGGTTTTGGAGCAGTTGCCACAGACGAAAGTGTTTTGCGGTTGTTATCGGTTGTATTTTTATCGGGGGAGTACTCGTCAAGTATATCTTCCAAAGATAAATTTTTATCAGACATAAAAATTTCTCCTTATTACGAATGACGTTGTCTGAGAACTTCATACATGAAAATCCCTGCGGCAACTGAAGCATTCAGTGAGTTTATTTTTCCGAACATGGGAAGTTTAACCATAAAGTCACATTTTTTCTGAATAAGTCTGCTGATACCGAACCCCTCCGAACCGATAACAAGAGCCATACTGCTTGTAAAGTCAGTTTTGCAGTAATCACTGCCCGATGCGTCTGTGCCGTAAATCCAAACGCCGTTTTCTTTAAGCATATCAATGCATGATGCGAGATTTGAAACCCTTGCGACAGGTACGTAACTTACTGCTCCTGCTGAAGTCTTTGCCACTGTTGCATTAAGTGAAGCACTTCGTCTTTTCGGAATAATAATTCCGTCTGCTCCTGCGGTTTCTGCGGTACGGATAATAGCACCGAGATTATGGGGGTCTTCAATTTCGTCACATATTATAATAAAGGGATTTGTGCCTTTATTGCGTGATACGGCTAATATGTCCTCAACTGAAACATATTCACCGCAAGCTCCTACAGCAACAACACCCTGATGTGAAGCACCGCCTGCAAGCTGGGACAGTTTCTTGTCCTGAGCGTCTTTCACAACAATACCCTTTTCCTTTGCAAGACGACGTATAAGACCGAGGCTTCCGCCGTTTCCGTCTATGTATATAGTATCAAGCTGTTTGCCGGACTTAATAGCCTCGATAACGGGATTACGTCCTACAATATTTTCAAAGTCAATATTTTTATCAGTATTCATATTCTTTATAGAGAGAAAAACTCTCCGCTCCTTTTTTCTTTTGTCTATATTATATCATTATAACAGAGAAAATACAAGACTTTTCTGTTAATTTTATCTGCCGTCGGAGTACATAAAATAATTCTTTTTATCATGAAATGTCAATAACAGACAATTCAGGACGGTTGAAAATTCTCGGAATGAAAATCATTCGCAAGGGTTTTGCAAGTCCACGGCTTATAATGTGGGTACAGTTTCCATACTGATACTGACCCGTTGTATAGTGTGGGAAAATTCCTTGGTCGGGGGCATATGTACCCTGTTCAAGAATGAACGGAATCCGCCACTGACCTCCGTGTGCGTGACCAGACAGAATCAGGTCAAATTTTTTCATATCAGGGTCATAAGGTTCAAATTGTTCTGGCTGATGTAAAAGTAAGATATTATAACAATCTGAATTAAGTTCATTTTCCTGATAATAATCATAGTAATCAATAATACCATACACACGTATTTTCTGATTATTTATATCAAATTCCGTGAAGTCACCGTTTATAACGGGAATATCAAGTTTTCTGACTTCTTCAAAAAATTCTTCTTTATCTTCACGCATTTCCTCGTGATTTCCTGCGGTATATGCACACGGATATTCTTCAGCGACCATTTTCATAAGTCGGAGGGAATTTTCCGTACCGCCCCAGCCGTCAATAACGTCACCGCCGAAAAGTACCAAATCGGGCTGTGATTTTTCAATCTTTTTAAATATGTCCGACTGGTCTTTACCACCGAAAAAGCAGTTGTGCAAATCCGAAATAAATACTATTTTCAGACCGTTTATCTTTTCTGACTCAACGCTGTAATTTACGGGTTTGAGTGCAAATCCCCACACGTAAAGCAGTACGATAACAACAAGCACAACAGCAGATATTTTCAGTTTTTTCATTAATTTCCTCTCTGAGAAATAATGTCAATCATTTCGCCGACGTTCTTCATGCCAGAAACTTCACGCATTTTGAAACGCATACCAAATTCGTCCTCAACTGCACCGATGAGGTTGATATGTTCGATACTGTCCCAGTCGTCAATATCGTTGGCGGTAGTTTTTTCAGTGATAACGATTGAATCGTCGTCAAAAATGTCTCTGAAAACCTCTGTAAGTCTTTTGATTATTTCGTTCTTATTCATGACTGAACTCCTTTTCGTTTACTTTTATTACGTGATTTTTGTTGGTGTATGATGTTATATCAAGACTCCATACGGAATCGCCGTTTTCAGTTTTGCTGTCAAGACTGAAACCAAATGAACCGAAAAGTTCCGAAACCATATTGTTTTTAGGTGTCCTGTAATAATAACCCATGATTTTATCAATGCCACGCTCACGGCACTTTTTTACAAGTTCGTCAAGCATTGCAAGTTCCATGTCCCTTTTGAGAACACGACAGCTCATAAGCCACAGTTCGATATGAAGCGTTGTATTTTCACAACGTCCGATTACAACCGAAACAACACCGTTATCACCAAACTTGTCGGAAAGCTGTCCGCAGAGTCTTATGTGGTCGGGACTTTTTGCGACTTCTTCCATTTCACTGCCTGAATAACGACGTGTAGTAACGTTGAACTGGTTGCTTTTGTTTGTAAGCTGTGTGATTCTTTGCAGATAAACGGGCAGGAAATCTGTTATACCTGCGTTCATGTCAAGACTTAAAAGATAATCTGTATAGTTTGTGAAACTTTTCTGCTGTGCTGTTCTTCTGGCGTTTGCGGCATACATTTCACTGCGGTGCAGGTCATCTTTTGAAACTGAAGTTATCTCAAAGAAACCGCTTCTTGAAAGGCGGTACATAGCGTCGCTTACTGAAGTAAGGTTAACAACCGGAACATTCGGAAGCTGTGCCTCAACTATTGCACATTCTGCGGGATTGTCGTCCACAAAAACGAAGCTTTCGGCAAGCAGACCAATTTCACTTGCAGACTGTTCAATATTACGGTCTTTGTTATTCCAGTTGGCTTTTATTGAAACAAAGTCGTCAGGTTTTAGTACACTGCTTGGGTGATTGAGTCCGAGCAGTGCGTTTTCCTCTTCGTTTTTAGAGCAGACGGCAAGCAGTACGCCGTAATTTTTATAGCCTTTGAGAAAAGTCTGAAATTCACTGAAAGACTGTCCGACGGCAGTTTCAGGACCTATTTCAATGCCTTCCTGTCCGTCGTCACCTATTACACCACCCCATAGAGTGTTGTCAAGGTCAAGGTCAATGACTTTCTGATTCTTGCCATAGACTGACTTTATTATACACGCTACACTGTACGCTAAATCGGGAATTACTTCCGCACGAACAGCATATTTATATAAGAACCATGCGTCAGGGTCGTGCCATTTCGTGAGACCGACAACAGATGAAAGATAATTTATATCATTTATATAGAAACCGTTGTTGTTGCGTGCATAGTCGGAAAACATCACATTCATGCGGTTTATGAAAGCACCTGTGCCTGAATAGCCCCAGCCGTCGTAACTTCCTGAATGACGGAACAACGGAAGTTCAAAGTTGTTCTGAATAATCGGACACGAGAATTTTTCTACAAGATTAATCCACATCTGCTTGAAATATTCAAATTGTTCGTTAAGACGTTCCTGAATCTGTTCAGGAGTTTCGGAGGGATTTTCGGGTAGCATTGTGAGGTTGCGTGATGTAGTGTGGATATAGATTATGTCAGGTGAAAAGCTGTCAAGTTCAGGAGAACCAAAAACAGCGTCCTCGTAAAATTTATTGTATTCAGACTGGTAGAACTCGGGTTCTATACCGAAATTCAGCAGGAAAAGTTCCATAGCCGAAACAACGTCGTCTGTTGTAGAACCTCCCAGCACGGCAATTTTCTTTTTTATGCGGACAGAGCCGTCAGCAAGAAGCTGTTTTCTGATTGCACGTCTTTTTCGGAGAATAGTTTTTGATTCAAACGGGAAAATAAGTTCTTTCATGAGAAAGCCTCCTTATTTGTTAAGATTTGCGGAAAGATGTTCACGATTTACGCCTACTGCGGAGTATGTACACATTGCAAATAGAACGTCTGTAGCTTCAACTTCATTTATAAAGTTAACAGCATTGAGGTCAAAATATCTCATATCGCAGAGATAGATATTTTCAAAGGAACTTGTAAGGAAAGGCAGAAGGGCATTTCCGTAGCTGTCTTTGAATATTACAAGGTTACGTCCGTTTTTGCACTGTGTCTTTACGTGACGGATATTGTCGTCCATACCAAAAACGAGATAATAACTTGAACTGTCAAGCGTATCGGGATTAAGTAAAAGTTCCGTTTCGGTCGGGTCGGTGAAATAAGTCGAATACTGTTCAACTTCAACTTCTTTTTCAGGTTCATAATATATGAACGGTTCAGGGTTTTCGAGGAGAGTTGAACTTTTTGTGTAGCCGTACATAGTACCGACATATCCCGAAAGAACGTGTTTTGTGTATGTGGATATATCTGCAAAGTCAACGTCTGCTTCTTTTGCGAACTCTTCCGCCGCATAGTAAGCACCCAACGGCTGCCAGTGGTGGTCAGTACGTGAGTATATAGCTTCTTTCTTGTGGCGTAGCAAAGCGGTGTAAGCGTCAATATTTGTTACATTTTTCAGATGTTCTTCTATAGAATCGAGGTCATCTTTTTCGCTTTCAACGAGGTCAAGATAATTTTCGGGGAGATAGTAGGAAACGCTTGTCGGAAGTACCATTGAATAAACATTCACGTCCTTGCCGAGTGCTTCCTTATATGCATTTACATCTTCTGCATAATTTATCTCATTTCCCCACGCACCGCCGTAAAGCATAATCGCACGCTTGTTCACGACAAGAATATTATTGGAAACTTCACCGTTAGCTGCTGCTGCATTGGCTTTCGGGAGAGTTTCGGCGGTTGTTGTGGTAGTTGCGGTTGAATCATCGTTTTCACCTGAAACGGTAGTCTGTTCATTTTTTGTTACAGGTTCTTCGGGCTGTTCTTCTTCCTTGCTGTCGTTACCCGTGTTGTAGAGTTCAACACCGTTTCCGTCGTCGCCTGCACCATACTTGACACCTTTAAGGGTTATAAGGTGTTTTGAAATGAGTGTCTTGAAAAAGCTTCTGTTCGGAACGGTATCATCATAGTAGTTTGCTATTCCTTCGGTATATTCGCCTTTCAGGTAGCTTTCTACGGTAAATTCGGGGAATTTTGCAAGGTTTCTGTTTTCTTCATGTGAAACGGTATCACGTTTGAAGAAAAGCAGATAGGCAAATCCGGCAGTCAGTACAAGCATAATTACTATAATATTGATAAGAGCAAAAGAGTTGGTAACAAAGTTATTATGCCTTTTGGAACTATCTTTTTTTGAAGATTTTGACATATTTTACCTCCAATCAGAAACGGAAATAAAGGAACGGGTTGGTAGTTGCGTCAACAAGCATTACACTTGTAAGCAGAAGCAGGACAGCAGATACAAACGTTGTGACAAGTGAAGCAGTATGTTTTGTAAAAGCGTTTTTGTCTGTAAGCTTTTTCAGTCCCTCGATAATCGGGAAACAGCAGATTACAGCCACAATAATAAGGAAGATGTTGTTCATGAAAGTAATTTTATCCTGAAGTCCGATAACGCCGTTACCGCCGAAACCAAAAGCGGTTTTGAAGAAAGTGCCGAGCTGATTCAAATCTTCAAAATAGAATATTGCAAAACCGACAACAATGACGATTTTGTTGTATATATGACGTATAACAATCGGGATTTTTTTCATTTTCTTTTTGCCTATGAGCATTTCGAGGAATACGAATAATCCGTAATAGATACCCCATAAAATGAAGTTCCAGCTTGCACCGTGCCATATACCCGTACACAGCCATACGAGGAAAAGACCGCCGTATTTTCTGCGTTTTCCGAAAATGGGAACATATAAAAGATAGTCACGGAAGAATGTGCTTAGTGAAATATGCCATCTCTGCCAAAATTCCGTAATGTCCTTACAGATAAACGGGTGACGGAAGTTTTCGTCAAAGTGAAAGCCGAAAATACGTCCGAGACCTATGGCAATGTCGGAATATCCCGAAAAGTCAAAATATACCTGTAGTGAATATGCAATTGCACCGAACCATGCCCCGACAACAGAAGCGTCGTCTATATTTTTAAGAAAAGTATCTGCGATTATGCTGAGCTGATTGGAAAGCAGGACTTTTTTTGAAAGACCGAGTACAATACGATTAAGACCGTATGAAATATCTGTAAGATAGATTTTACGGTTTTCAATTTCCTTTTCAATGGTGCTGTATCTTACGATAGGACCTGCTATCAGCTGTGGGAAAAGTGTGAGATAGAGCAGGAAATTTGAAAACTTTTTCTGTACCTTTACCGTTTCCCAATGACAGTCAATTATATATGAAACGGTTTGGAAAGTGTAGAAACTTATACCAATCGGAAGCTTGATGTCAGGTACTGGAATATCGAAGGAAAACAGTGCATTTATATTTTCGACTATAAAACCGCTGTACTTGAATATACCAAGCATGGCAAAATCATATATAACCGCAAGCGTAGTGGCGAGGGTATCAATTTTGGTGTCCTTGTGCTTGCCTATAACTATGGCGGCTATGTAGTTTACAAAAGCACTGAACAGCATAAGGAAAACGTATACAGGTTCACCCCACGCATAGAAAATCAGTGAGAAAATAATAAGTACAATGTTTTTTGCTTTTGTTCCTTTGGCTAGTGCATAGGCAAACAGGCACAAAGGCAGAAAAAAATAGATGAAGAATAGTTTTGAAAATACCATAGATTACCGCCTTTTTGTTATTATTTTTATTGAATTGCAGAACAAAAAAAGTCTGCACTAATAATTATACATCATGATTTACCTAATTGCAATAGGAAAAAACAAGGATTTTCAAATTTTTTCTTAAATCCTGAAAAATCGTCCCAAAATACAAAATTATCCTTTAATTAAGGTGTTTTTTGGGGATTTTCCTTGCAAAAAAAGAACGGCTGATAAAGCCGTTCTGATTTTTATTTTTCGTAAGATGTTTCGTCTATAAATTCGCCTTCATACGATACCTGTACTTTTTTCCAGTATCCGTTGCCAAAATAACAGTCAATAGTCAGTGAATCTTCACCAAAATCAATATTATAGCCGTCTCCTGAAAGTTCACCATTATTTGTAAATGGTGAGCCGATGTCATCTGTGCTTATGTTGGTGAGATAAATGAAAGAGTCGTCCGAATCTTTCAGATATACTGTAATATCATCACCCCATAAACCAGCCTCACGGTTTGTTATAACAATTTCGTGCTGACCGTCGGGAGAAGTATATGAGCAGGTTTCTTTCTGTTCTTTGAAGATAGCAGAAGCGTCCAAAGAGGTAACTTTATCATCTGCACTGCTCTGTGATTTGGGTATGGTAATCTGTGCAAGCATGGGAGTATTTGTGACAGGATAAAGTCCATTGTCCTGTTCATATTCTGCCTGTAATCCGATACATATTCCGTCAAGAATATAGTCATCACTGTTCAAGAGTTTTACATTGTTGAACCTTCCGACCCCCGAAATATTATAGAAAATGCCGTTTCCGCGTTCCTGTCGGAAAGGTTGTAGAATAAGATTATTTTCCTCAAAGAATTGTTCGTCATACCGCTGATTTTTTTCCAGTACTTCCGTTAAATTATTGTCTTCAAAAGCATTGAAAAATTCAAGCATTGTTTGATAGTCAGCATAAGTGGTAATAATTTCTCCGGATTCACTAAGCGAGAACCCCTCATTTTCAAGCGTATCTATTTTAATTGTATCTATCGCCCATTTCTGAACGGGAGCGGTTTCGGGGTGAATTACAAACTGTCTCATCAGTGCCATGTCGAAAACATCAAAACTGCCATCAAAGTTAACGTCAAGCCTTTCAGTCATGATATTTACAGAATCATCATCAGACGGAACATTACCGTTCATAAAGCATTTGTGCAGGATTACAAGGTCAGACATACTTATTTTACCGTCGTCGTCAATATCACCCGCAACGACTGTTTTAGACCAGTTTTCAGCACCGTTTTCAATGTAGATAGGTTCTGAAACTGCTGACGAACTTAAAGGGACAATGCCTGTCATTACAGAAAGGCATAAGAGAGTACTTAGTAATTTTTTCATTTTTACCTCCGTTATTCAGGGAAAATGGTTTATATCTTTTCCAATATTATACAATATATTGAATCAATTTTCAATAGTCATAATGACTGAAAATGGGGGGGCGGTTTGTGAATATTGCACAAAAACAAAAGAACGCACAGATGTGTACGTTCTTTTAGTGGTGTTATCTGTCTGAATCGGGGTCTGTCTGTGGTTCAAGGAGCAGGGGGAAACTTTTCTTTATTCCCTCACTTACTTCGTATTCAAAAATAACATTTTTTTCGTCGAGCCACGTTATACTGTAGTGAATACCGTCGCCGAAAACGTCGTTTCCGTCGTTGTCTTTGTACCATTCACCGTTATCGTTGAAAGGAGTGAAACCGTTTTCAGTAGTTATGTTGGTAAGAGGAGAAAACGATATTGCGGAATTTTTAAGATATACACGTATATCGGCAAGATTTGTAAAAGATTCCTGAGTTATATAAATTTCCTTTGTGTCGTCGGGTGAAAAGTATGTGTATGACGAAACATCATATGAAATTTTTTCAGTATCAATCAAAGTTACAGAATTACTTTCATTGCTTTGTGATTTTGGAATAGCAACCTGTATAAGCAGATATGTATTTGTAACTCTATAAAGAGGTCTGTATACTTCATAATTTGGTGAAATAACAATGCAGATTTCATTGTTCTGTGTTAATCCTGCACCTGAAACAGTATAGAAAATACCCCTTCCTCTTTCCTGTATGAAGGGTTGCAGGACAAGGTTATTTTCCTCAAAGAATTTATCGTTGTAGCGTTCGGAAAAGACAGCAATTTCCGCCTCATCTTCAATGAAAGTTGACAGATATTCAGTCATAGCCGATTGACTTGTTAAAACTTTTCCGTCCGGGGCGTTTTCCGCAGATTTTACAATATCAACCGCATAATCCAACGAAAAAGCAGAATCAGGATTAAGAACAAGTTTTCTTATTGAAATTAAATCAAAAGAATCAACAAAACAGTCGTAATTCAAGTCCATGCGTGATATTTCCGAATCTTTTGCACTACCGTTTATAATGTATTCGTTAAGTATAACGGCATCGGCTATATTTATATTACCGTCGTTGTTTATGTCGCCTGTAACAGCAGTGTCCGACCATTCGGGCAGACCGTTATGCACATATAAATCCCTCGCTGAAGAAACAAGAGGAACAAATTCTGACATTATTGAAAGACTTAAAACAGCAGTTATTAATTTTTTCACTTTTGTACCTCCCTCAGAAAAAATCAATGTTTATCCGCAATTGTTTCAAGACCTGCCGCAAGACCTGCGAGACTTTGTATTTCACTCGGAATGATAATTTTAGTTGCTTTTCCGTCGGCAGCTTTTCCGAAAGCTTCAAGTGCTTTAAGCTGTAAAACTTTCTGACTGGGAGCAGCGTTGTTTAGCTTTATCAGACTTTCTGCAATTGCTTCCTGTACGAGATTTATAGCTTCCGCCTCACCTGTAGCTTCAAGTACCTGCTTTTCACGCTCTGCGTCCGCACGGAGAATCATTGCCTGTTTTTCTGCTTCTGCTTCAAGTATGGCGGACTCTTTCTTAGCCTGAGCCCTCAGAATCTGCGACTCCTTTTCACCTTCGGCAACGAGAATCTGTGATTTTTTGTCACCTTCAGCCTGTAATATTTTTTCACGTCGTTCACGTTCTGCTTTCATCTGTTTTTCCATAGCGTCCTGAATCTCACGTGGAGGAAGAATATTTTTCAGTTCAACACGGTTGACTTTTATTCCCCAGCGGTCAGTAGCCTGGTCAAGCGTAGCGGTGATTTTGGTGTTTATTACGTCTCTTGAAGTGAGCGTTGAATCAAGTTCAAGCTCACCGATAATATTACGGAGAGTTGTTGCGGAAAGGTTTTCAATAGCCTGTAAAGGCTGTTCAACACCGTAAACATACTGTTTTGCGTCTGTAATCTGATAGAAAACTACTGTATCTATTTGCATTGTAACGTTATCTTTTGTAATAACGGGCTGGGGTTTGAAGTCGACAACTTTTTCCTTTAGTGAAATTTTTCCTGCTATTCTGTCAATGAACGGCATAAGAATATGTATTCCTGTCTGCCATTCCGTGTGGAAAGAGCCGAGCCTTTCTATTACAAATACGTGTGCCTGCGGAACAATCCTGAAACATCTGATTAAAACTATAATCAGAAAAATTATTACCAGTGCAATAATGATACTTAAACTCATACTTTTACCTCCGTAAGTTCAACAATTAATTTCGCTCCTTGAACAGACATTACTCTGACTATGCTGTTTATCGGAATTATTTCGTCTGAAACTGCTTTCCAGTCAATGCCGTTAAGAGTTACTCTGCCTGTTCCTGCTGTTGTGTTTATTTCTTCAATAACAACAGCCTGTTTGCCTGTGTCAAGTTCTGAATTTGTAGGAATATAACCTTTTCTGCGGTATTTTTTCATAAGCGGGAACGTGACCGCAAGCAGTAAGGACGATGCAATAATAAAGATAAACAACTGTCCTGCAAAAGATATTCCGTCTATGAAATACGTTGAAAGCATTGTTATAAACGCACCAACCGCAAGCCATACAGACACAAGTTGTACGGTCATTATTTCTGCTATGATGAAAAATACAAATATACCTGCCCAGAATATGACAGCCATATAAATTCCCCTTTCCTGATTTATTATATACATTCTATCATATTCCGAGAGATTTTGCAATATACGGACGTAAACTGTTACCGTTCTGTAACGGGTGTCTGTGATGAGAAAGTCCACAAAGTTCGTATATATAAAATAAATCTTATTCGTCAGTATGCACAAAATATATATAATTTTATATCAGATAAAAACAATTATGGAATTATCCCTTTTAAATAAGAATGATTTATTTGTAAACATATTTTATCATACTGAAAATTATTTTTG
>DETU01000025.1:0-17459 GCA_002362175.1 Ruminococcus sp. UBA3280 | reverse complement strand
AGAAAATTATTTTTGTATGTCTGAATAAAAAACACTCTTTGATTTTGTGCAGAATGACTACGGATTCTGTGATTTTTTATATTGTCTGATTCTGATTTGTTTTCAGGGTTGATTTTCTTTGAAAAATATATTATAATGCTATTATATTATTACAAAGGGACGGATATTATGAAAAAATTATTAATTCCCGTAATGTGTATATTTACACTTTATTCCTGCGGAAAAACAGATTCTTCCATAACTCTCCCCGACGGTTCTCTTGATAAATGTACACTGCGTTTTTCATGGTGGGGAGGAGACGACCGCCATGAATCTACTCTTGAAGCTATAGAATTATGGAACAGCATACACTCCGATATTACAATAAAAGCCGAGTACGGCGGTTGGGACGGCTGGTCAGAAAAAGTAAATACTCAGATAAGTTCAGGTACAGAAGCGGACATCATGCAGATAAATTATGACTGGCTTATTACTCTTTCTGCCGACGGTACAGGTTTTTATGACCTCAGCACTCTTGATGATTTTCTTGACCTTTCAGGTTTCAGTGATGATATAATTTCTTTTGGTACTGTAAATAATCATCTTAATGCTATAGCCGTTTCGGTCAGTGGACGTGGACTTTTCTATAATTCGGAAGTGTTTGAAAGACTGAATGCAGATTACCCGTCTACATGGGACGAACTGTCTGAACTCGGAAAAACTTTCGGCGAAAACGGTCTTTATCCGCTTGACCTTGATATTCAGTCGGGCGGGACAGCATGGTATCTTGCAGTGGTCTATGTTCAGCAGACAACAGGAAAGACTTTTATTGACATGAACGGTAATCTCGGTTTTTCTGTGGACGACCTGAAAACTGCTCTTGATTTCTACAAACAGCTTGAGGATAATCATGTTATAAGAAATGTCAGAACACGTACAGATGAGGACGGAAATGCCGCTCTTTATCAGTCTCCCGAATTTATTGACGGCAATATAGCAGGTGTTCTTGAATGGGGGAGTGCTGTTGGAAAGTATGAGTCGGTTTTGGAGGACGGAGTACTTGAAGCAGGTCCTTTTCTTAAAGACAACAACGGCAATTCAGGGGGCTGGTTTGTGAAGCCGTCACTTCTTTATGCGGTTTCTGCGAATACGAAATATCCCGACGAAGCAGGTGCTTTCATTGATTTTCTGCTTAATAATGAAGAATGTGCTGATATTCTCGGTACTTCGCGGGGGATTCCTGCATCACGCTATGCGGAAGAACGGCTTGAATCCACAGGAAAACTTGCCGGTCTTGTACAGCAGAATGATGAAATGCTTGAAAGTATGGAAACTGTTACTGTAAGTCCTTATATGGAGCTTGCACGCATGAAGGAATTTTACAACGAGGCAATAGAAAAAGTTTCGTATGAGCTTGCAGACACCTATGAAACCGCACAGGAACTATATGAAAATATCACGCATTATCTGGAGAGTATAAAATGAAAAAGATTTATCATAATTCCGTAGGTGTCGGGAAATATACGGGACTTATTTTAATAAGTCCGTTTATAATCGGGTTTGTTATATTTATCCTTTACCCGTTTGTTTGTTCTTTTGTGACGGGTCTGACAAATTACGACAATATACATCAGCCTGAATTTATCGGATTTGAAAATTACAGGAATATGTTTTCAGACAGGGGTTTCAGAAAAGCAGTGGGGGTTACTTTCAGATATACGGCATTTTTCGTCCCTCTGAAAATTATTGTTTCGCTCTTTACCGCACTTCTTCTCAATCTTGAAATAAAGGGCATAGGCATATTCAGGACAGCTTTCTATATACCGTCTGTTCTTGGTGCAAATCTCGCAGTCGTTATAATGTGGCAGTATCTTTTCACTTCTGACGGACTTGTGAATCAGTTTCTTGAAATTATCGGATTCTCTCCTGTAAGCTGGTACGGAAACCCTGAATGTTCGATATTTATAATTATACTACTCAGACTGTGGGAATTTGGTTCTACTATGATTATATTTCTTACGTCTCTCAGAGATATTCCCAAAGAATATTATGACGCCGCAAAAGTTGACGGTTGCGGAAAGGTAAAATCTTTTTTTCTGATAACTTTACCGTTATTGAAAAATGTGATTTTCATGAATGTTGTTTTGCAGACGATAGCAGGACTACAGGAATTTAATGCACCGTATATGATTACTGAAGGAGGACCGCTGAAAAGTACCTATACTGTAGGTATGCTTGTTTATGACGAAATGTTCAGATATTACAATGCAGGTTATGCAAACGCTGTTTCATGGGTGCTGTTTATGATGACGGCAGTTGTGATTTTTATTATGTTCAGGTTTAACAGCAAGTTCAGAAAGGATTTACAATGAAAAAAATTTCCGTTTATATTATTCTTACGGTAATTGCACTGATAATGCTTTATCCGTTGCTGTGGCTTGTCGGAGCTTCTTTCAAGTCTAACCGTGAAATATACGGTTCTGTATGGTTCATACCCGAAAAGCTTGATTTTAAAGTTTATGTGAATGCATGGAAAACAAACACAGGTTACAGTATGGGTCATTATTTTCTGAATACGTTTGTGGTTATTGTTCCGAAAACCGTCTTTGCCGTTACATCTTCCGTACTGGTTGCATACGGTTTTGCACGGTTTGACTTTCCTTTTAAAAAGTTCTTTTTTGCCATGCTTATGGGAGGAATGTTCATGCCTGCGATTGTAACCGTTATGCCTATGTATATGTTGTGGGGAAAACTCGGTTTTCTTGACAGCTATATTCCTCTTACCGTGCCGTCGCTTTTTGCTTGTGAGGGAATGTTCGTATTCATGCTGATACAATTTTTTAAGGGACTTCCGAAAGAACTTGATGAGGCTGCACGTATTGACGGGTGCGGAACTTTCAGAACACTTTTTTATGTTCTTCTGCCATGCATAAAGCCGGCGGTGATTTCTGTTGTGGTTTTCAATTTCCTGTGGACTATGAACGATTTTTTAAATCCACTTATTTTCATTAATTCAACTGAAAAATATACCCTTTCCCTTGCCTTGCGAACGTCTGTGGACAGTACGGGTCAAGGCTATGAGGAATGTAAGGTAATAGCAATGTCAGTAATCGGACTGATACCTTCGGTTGCGGTTTTTGCTGTTGCACAGAAAAAATTTATAAGCGGTATTACTGCGGGAGGTCTTTCCTGATGAAATCAAATATTCTTGCTGACAAAATTACTGAATCATACATAAATAATATTATTCTGCCGTCTGAACCTGCGTTCCCCATGTGGAACAGGGAAAATTTTGTTTTTCGCAAAAAACCGAAATGGAATTATATAGACAACTGTATAATTAAAGCTGTTATAATGCTTTACGAAATTACAGGAAATCCGAAACTTCTTGACTATGCCGTAAATTTTACAGACTTCTATATAGGAACAGACGGAACTATTCCCACTATGAACGTAAGTGACTTCAATCTTGACAACGTGAACGGCGGAAAAAATCTTCTTTATCTTTTCCGTAAAACAGGCTGTGAAAAATATCGTCACACACTTGAAAAAATAAATTCACAGATTGAAAGTCAGCCGAGACTTGAAAACGGAAATTTCTGGCACAAGGCAATTTATCCGTATCAGATATGGCTTGACGGCATTTATATGGCACTGCCGTTTATGGCTGAATATGCGGAATTTTCGGGAGATTTTTCAGTTTATGATGATATATATTCACAACTTGAAAATGTCCGCAGAATTATGTGTGACGAAAAAACGGGTCTTTATTTTCACGGTTATGATGAGACACATTCTCAGTACTGGGCAGATTCTGAAACAGGTCTTTCTTCTGAAATATGGCTGAGGTCTGTGGGGTGGTTCTGTGCAGGACTTGCGGATTTATGCGGAATAGTTCACGCAAATGAAAAGCTTTACACTCTTTGTGCCGATATGCTTTGCGGACTTCTTTATTCTCTTTCCGTCTGTGTTAATCCCGACGGCACACTTTGTCAGCTTCCGATAAAACCTCATGTGTCGGGTAATTATACTGAAACAAGCGGTACCCTTCTTTTTGCCTATTCAGCGGTAAAGTCGGCAAATCTCGGTATTTCTGGAAACGATATTCTCGGTGCAGGACTTAAAGCTTTTAATTCAGTTACGGAGAAATATATAGTTTATGATGATATTCCCATATTGAAAAATATATGTCTTGTTGCGGGACTTGGCGGAAATACTCGGCGTGACGGTTCTGAAAGATATTATTTAGGTGAAAGGGTTGTCGAAAACGACGCAAAGGGCATTGCCCCATATCTTATGGCATATGCTGAAATAAAGAAAAGGCAGTCAATGTGACTGCCTTTGTTTTTTATCGGTTCAAACCTGTCAGGTCCTTTATTACTTCTCCTGCAATTATAAGTCCCGCAACAGACGGTACAAATGCATTTGATGCAGGAATACGTTTTCCCGATTTTGAAAGTCTTTCAGGCGGAATAAATGGCTGTTCCTTTGAATATACGACCTTAAGCTTCTTTATTCCACGTTTTTTCATTTCATGACGCATTGTCCTTGCAAGCGGACACACAGAAGTTTTATAAATGTCGGAAACTTCAAAAGCCGTCGGGTCGAGTTTGTTTCCTGCACCCATTGAACTTATCACGGGTACTTCCGCTTTTTCCGAACGCATTATTATTTCGATTTTTCCCGTTACCGTGTCAATTGCGTCAACCACGTAATCATATTTTGAAAAATTAATCATGTCGGACGTTTCAGGCATAAAGAAAATATTGTGAACTTTTATTTTACATTCGGGGTTTATGTCAAGCAGACGTTTCATGGCGGACTGAGTTTTAAGTTGTCCGACTGTACTTAAAGTGGCAAAAATCTGCCTGTTGATATTGCTGATACATACTTTATCATTGTCAATGAGGTCTATCGCACCTATTCCTGAACGCACAAGAGCTTCCGCAGTATGTCCGCCGACACCACCTATTCCGAAAACAGCAACACGTGAATTTTTCAGAATTTCCATAGCTTCAGAACCGAAAAGAAGATTTGTTCTTTCAAACTGCTCCTGTATCATACGTTGAACCTGAAAAGAACTATGTCGCCGTCCTGCATGACGTATTCTTTTCCCTCAAGACGAACAAGACCTTTTTCTTTTGCAACAGCCATAGTTCCGCATGACATAAGGTCGTCAAAGGAGATGACTTCCGCACGGATAAAGCCTTTTTCAAAGTCTGTGTGAATTTTTCCGGCAGCCTGCGGAGCTTTAGTGCCTTTTGTTATAGTCCATGCACGTACCTCCTGCTTTCCTGCTGTGAGATATGAAATAAGACCGAGCAGTGAGTAACCCTCTTTGATGATTCTGTTAAGTCCCGAAACTTCTAAACCAAGTTCGGCGAGAAACTCTTTTTTCTCCTCGTCTGTCATGTCGGAAATCTCTGCTTCCGTCTGAGCACATATCGGCAGTACTGCGGAGCGTTCGGATTCGGCAAGACTGCATACACTTTTATAGTTTTCGTTTGTTTCTATATTGTTGATAAAATCATCTTCACTGAGGTTTGCCGCATATATAACAGGTTTGGCGGAGAGCAGGGGAGTTGATTTTATAAGTTCTCTCTCATCGTCTGTGAAATCAAATGCTCTTGCGGATTTTCCGTTTTCGAGATGTTCTTTAAGGCGTTCGAGGAAATCAATTTCCGCAAGATATTTCTTGTCGCCCTTTACGGCTTTTTTTGCACGGTCAATGCGTCTGTCGACCATTTCGATATCTGAGAAAATAAGTTCAAGATTTATTGTTTCTATGTCACGGAGAGGATTTATATTGCCATCAACGTGAATAATATTGGTGTCCTCAAAGCATCTTACAACATGAACTATAGCGTCAACTTCACGTATATCGGCAAGGAATTTGTTTCCCAGACCCTCACCCTTTGACGCACCTTTTACAAGTCCTGCAATGTCAACAAATTCAAGGGTTGCGGGTGTGAATTTGTCGGGGTCGTACATTTCGGCGAGTTTGTCAAGACGTTCGTCAGGCACAGAAACAATACCTACATTCTTGTCGATAGTGCAGAACGGATAATTTGCCGATTCCGCACCTGCGTTTGTGAGTGCGTTAAAGAGAGTACTTTTGCCCACGTTGGGCAGACCAACCATACCAAGCTTCATATTTTTAAAAAGTCCTTTCGTAATTGATTTAATTTTTATGAGTAATCCGCTTGTTGTTTACAAGCGAGCTTACAGACGAGTTTATAATTTGCAGTTCACAGTTTCCCGTGCCTATGTCCTGCGGACTTCCTGCAAGTATTTTCATGGATATATCGGAATCAGAAATAATTACATTTCCTTCACCGTGTACAGTTCCAATGCCTGTTACTTCATCGCCCTCGGAATCTATAATTATTTCAGAATTTTTGATTTTTGTATTTATATTACCCTGTACGGCACCTATGCAGGTGTGATTTGCAGAACGCATTTTCATTGAAATTTTTCCGCCTTTTATCACAACACTACCGTCGCCGTCATCAAGTACGCCTATTCCGACAGCATTCGCACCTGTGCATGATACCGATATATCTGCGGACGAGGTTACAGAAGTTATTCCCCTGAAACTTCCTATTCCGGCTATCCTTATTCCTGAACAGGCTATATTTATATCACACTTTTCTGATATATTAATATTTGAATCGCCGTTGAAACTTCCTATTGCAAGACCGTTGTGCGAATACATACATATTCTTATTTTTCCCGACATCAGATTGATTTCAGAGTCGTCGTCATTGTAACCTCCTCCTATACAGAGAATATCAACTCCGTTTGAAGTGATTTCAAGAGTTCCCGACATATCTATTTTTATATCGCCGTATCCGTGGTCATAGTCATTGCCTATTCCTATACCCTCGGAAGCCTGACAGTCAATTATAAGATTTCCCTTGCCTGTAAGTTCAAACTGTGAACCCATAGGAACATAAATTCCCGAATAGCCGAGTTTGTTTGTTTTTACAACGTTCATGCAAAGCCTTGCATATTCTCCTACTGATATGGTGGGCTTGCCGTTTCCGCTTATAATATTTACATTTTTCAGTGTAAGGTCACAGCTGTGATTGTCCATGACGGATATATTCATTTTAATCTGTTTTTCAGGGTCACCGATTATAGTGAGTCTGCTTTGATATATGTGTATATCCGTATATTTTTCAAGTGCAAGTTTCAGCAGGTCAATTTCCGTGTCGTTCTGTGCGTTGTAAATTTTCTTTGCACCTTCGGGACGTGATTCAAGATTTGTTTTGATTATTACGTCTTTTACTTCTGCTGAAATATTGTTTAGAAACAGCGGTTTGGGTTTTGAAATATAATAACCCTGTACCAAATCAACACCGAGCCTGATGACCGTTTTCAGTTCCTGAACCGTTTCGACACATTCAGCAATTGACTTTAATTTATTATCATGACAAAATTCTATAATCTGCGTCACAAGCTGTTGTTTTTTGAGGTCGTTGTGAATATCGCTTATCAGTGAACGGTCTATTTTTATGTAGTCGGGGGAGTAACGCAGAAGATTTGAACTGTTTGAATAACCTGTGCCGTAGTCGTCAATAGCAAGCTGGGCGTGTGAGAAACCACAGCGTTTTTTTATAGTTTCAATACCTTTCCGTGTTGCTGAACTTTCCTCAACGATTTCAATAACTGTTTTTTCAAGAAGTTCACCGTAAGTGAGATAGAGTTCGTTGAAGTCCTCATCTGTAAGAATATCGGACGGTATACAGTTTATGAAAAGCTTTCTGTCTCTGAAAACCTGTTGATTTTCACTTATAAGTCTGAGGGTATTGAAGAAAGTCATTTTTTCAATGGAATAAAGATTGTTTTGCTCCTCTGCTGTACGGAGTATATTTTTCGGGGACATTCTTGCATCTCCTGTAGTTCTCATAAGAGCCTCATACGCAATTATTTCACCCGTATGCGTTTCAACGATTGGCTGAAGATAATATGTAAGAAGATTATTTCTTATTATACCCGAAAAAATCTGTGCATTTCTGTATGAATCTTTTTCACGCATATAATTTTCTTCCGAAAACCAGTTTATAACGTGACGCTTGTCCGTACGTGCTTCATACAGTGCAAACTCCGAATAATTTACAAGCATATTGAAATCGGAGGCTTCTTCGGGAAATGATGCACAGCCGATTGAAAGGCTCAGGGTGCTTTTGTCGGAAATATCAATTATTTCACCGAAATCGTCAGTAAGCACACAGTTCTGAACAGCTTCGTCCATACTGTTCAGCAGATTGTAGACTTTCATTTTGTCGCAGTCACGGAAAAATGCACATATTTCATAATTTGATTTTGAACCTATTATTATATCCTCACTCGCAAAGCTTTTCAGAACTTCGGCAACAGAAGTTATACAGTTATTTGTATTGTCAACGGTAAGGAAAGAACCGAGTTTCTCTATACCGTTTATGTATATTGCGGCAAGACAGCAGTTTGTCGTTTCGGGCATAATCTTTTTTATTTTCTGTGAAAATGATGCATATGACGGAAGGCGTGTAACAGGGTCGTTTTCAATGAATCCGCTGTTTTTCTGTTCGGAAATCTGACGTGTGAAATCCTGAACAAATCCAAGCCATTCGTCGCTGTTTTCATAGATGTTCATTTTTATGAATTTTGTTGTATTATTTGCGGTAAATCTGTAGATGTGTTTCTGATTTTCAACAGGATTCTTTGAAATTTTTTCAAGCAGGTTAAAAAATTCAAATTCATTCAGCTTTTCACTTTTGCATGAAAGCATATGACGGGCTTCGGGGTCAAGATAAGCCGTTTTGTGTTTCGATATATACGTAAAAGCCCCGATATTCCCCATAAACTGCTGAAAAATCCTCCAGTCACGACTTAATGACGGAGGATTCTTTTCAAGGTTAAAAATACTCATAAACTCTCCGTTTCAGCATATTTTTGCAGACAGGTTTAAAATCATAAATATGCGGTTCTGCATTTACGGTATGCAGATTACCAAATTTTATTTAAACGATACATTTGTTTTATTATACATCATAATACGGAAAAAGTCAATGAAAATTATGTAAAAGTGAAAAAAGCCGTCCGATTAAGGACGGCTGTATGTAGAATTTCAGTCAAGGAAGTCCTTGACTTTTTTACTTCTGCTGGGGTGACGGAGTTTTCTTAGAGCCTTTGCTTCAATCTGTCTTATACGTTCACGGGTTACATCAAAACGCTGTCCCACTTCTTCGAGGGTGCGTGATTTTCCGTCGTCAAGACCAAAACGGAGCTTGAGGACTTTTGCTTCACGGTCAGTAAGGGTTGCAAGAACTTCATTAAGCTGTTCTTTGAGGAGGGTATGGGAAGCGGCTTCCGCAGGAGCAGGTGCGTCGTCGTCGGGAATAAAGTCACCGAGATGGCTGTCCTCCTCCTCACCTATAGGTGTTTCAAGAGAAACGGGGTCTTGTGCAACACGCATTATTTCACGTACTTTGTCAACGGGCATATTAAGTTTCATGGCTATTTCTTCGGGACTGGGGTCATGACCGTTTTCGTGGAGGAGCTGGCTTGAAACTTTCTTGACTTTTGTAATTGTCTCAACCATATGAACAGGTATTCTGATAGTTCTTGCCTGGTCGGCAATGGCACGGGTTATTGCCTGTCTAATCCACCATGTAGCATATGTTGAAAATTTAAAGCCCTTTGTATAATCGAACTTTTCAACGGCTTTTATAAGACCAAGATTTCCCTCTTGAATAAGGTCAAGGAACTGCATACCCCTGCCGACATATTTCTTTGCAATTGAAACAACAAGACGCAGATTGGCTTCTGAAAGTCTTTTCTTTGCGTAGGGGTCACCCTTGTTCATTCGCTGGGCAAGTTCTATTTCTTCTTCTGTAGTGAGAAGCGGGACACGTCCGATTTCTTTAAGGTAGATTTTAACGGGGTCGTCAATTGCAATACCCTCGGTTGAAAGAGCCATTTCCAAATCGTCCGTTATGTTTGAGTCCATACCTATTTTCAGGTCTGCATCAACATTCATATCTTCTACAATTTCGATGTTGAGGTTTTCGCAGGTATCATAGAAAGTATTAAGTTGGTCAACGTCAAAATCAAGTTCTTCAAGAGCGTCTGTGATTTCCTTTGTTGTAAGTTTTCCTGTTGCCTTGCCCTTTTCCATAAGAGCATCAATGGTAGTTTTTTTGTTTTCCATAAAAAATACCTCCTGTTTTTTGTTTATCCATAGTGTATATAAGATTAAGCCGTATATTCGGACGAAATCACTTTTTTCTTTTATAGAATATCGGAATTTTCATATATTTTTCATTGCTTCGGACAACTTTAAGTATTTTCTGACGAATAAGAAATTCAGCAAGTAAAGAAAAGCTGATATTTTCAGTACAGTCAAAACTTTCAATAGCTTTAGAGAGTCCGGAATTTCCATTTGCAATAAGGTAAATCAGTTTATTTCTACTGTCAATATACTCCTTTGCAATCATAACAACAAACCGCAGATAACCCTCTGAAAGTTTTGTGCGTGTTGTTTTGTCGTCGAGATTCTGTAAAATATGTTTTTCTGTTTCGGGAGTAAGAAACGGAACAGCTCTTTTTATTCTTGTGAAATATTCTTTTAAAGTTTCACAGATTTCAATATTTTCCGCTGAAATAGCCTTTTCAACTTCATAATCTATATATGGGCTGACATCGCTTGCTATATTTATTTTCCTTTGTTTACAGTGACGGTATATTGTATCAATCTGCTTTGAATCAAATTCAGTGTGTTGCAGTATGTCGGCTATTTTTTTTACAGTAATATTATGGTTTGCGTCTACTGAACGTTCAATTGTATTTATAGTGAATATAGGGATTCTTACAGCGTTGCTGAGTTCAATTTCGGAAGTTATTTCTCGGCGGATATATTTTTCAGCGTGTTCCGCAAAATTCATATTACCATCAAAACTTTCAACGGCTTTCAGAAATCCTGAATTTCCGCTCTGAACAAGGTTTATCAATTTATCTTTGTCTGTATAATCTCTGGTAATCATAACGACAAACCGCAGATAACTTTCCAAGAGTTTTGTGCGTGTTTTTTTGTCGTCGAGATTCTGTAAGAGATGTTTTTCTGTTTCGGGAGTAAGAGGAGGAATACGTTTTATTTCGTTGAGATACATTTTTACATATTTGTCAATTTCTATACCATCGGACAAGAGGAGCTGTTCAATGTCATAGTCTATATAAGGACTGATTTTATTATCTTCCATGTTAGCACCCGTCTATTTTTTCTTTGACGCAAAAAGTTTTTGTAAATCGTCGTTGCTTATATCGTTGCCGTTTTTGACGGAACTGTCTGTATTTTTCAGAATATCAGCACATTGTGAAATAACTTTCCTGTTTATTCCCTTATCACTGTAAGTGGCTATTATTCCGCTTATTCTGCCCATTTCGTCGGTTGAAAATTCGTCGGCAAGCAGTGACAGTGAAAATATACAATCTGCTTTAAGATGTTTGAGAACAGCCGTGTATACTCTTTTGTAAAACGGAGTTACAAAAAATTCAGGCGGTATTTCCTTTTCAATATCCCGATAATCTTCGGGACGTTTCAGCAGGAAGTATATTATATTTTCTTCGGCGTTTGCTTCTTTCCTGAATTTTACCGCTTCGGGATTTATATTGTCATTTTTTCTTGTTACCTCCGAAACGGTTGAACGCCATGCATTTTTCCTTTCGGTATTCTGTGATTTCCGCAGAATATCGTTTATATGAGCCTTGAGTGTATCGGCAGAAATACCGCATTTCTGTGCCGTTCGGGAAATATATACTTCACGTTCAAGCCTGTTTTCGATTCCTGCAAGAACAGACGAAACTTTTTTCAGCAGTTCCACACGTCCTGATTCTGACGAAAGGTCAAGACCGTTTTCACATTTGTCAAGCATAAAATTTGTAGCGTCATAAGAACTTTCAAGCAACATTCTGAAACGGTCATGCCCGAATTTTTTTATATATTCGTCGGGGTCTTTAGCACCTTCCATGCGGATAACAGTTGTCCGCACACCGACTTCCGAAAAATGATTTATCGCTTTCTGAGCTGCATTCTGTCCTGCATTGTCGCTGTCATAAGCAATAATAACGTGGTCGGCATAGTGACTTATAAGACGAGCCTGTTCAGGAGTGATGGCTGTACCGAGTGTGGCGACGGCGTTTTCAAAGCCAGCCTGATTCAGTGCAATAACGTCCATATATCCCTCACATAAAATGATACTTTTTGTGTCGGAATTTTTTGCAAAGTTCAGTGAAAAGAGATTTGAACCCTTGTCGAATACGGGAGTTTTTGCTGTGTTCAGGTATTTCGGAACAGAGTTGTCAAGCACACGTCCGCCGAAACCTATTATATTCCCTTTAAGGTCTGAAATGGGAAACATCACTCTTTTTCTGAACATATCGTATATATTTCCGTTTTTCTGTGAACGTCCGCCAAGCCATGCGTCAGCTATTTCTTCGTCGGTATACCCTTTTGAATGAAGAAGATTTACAAGGCTGTCCCATGAGTCAGGAGCATAACCAAGACCGTATTTTTTTATGGTTGCAGGTGAAAGACGACGGTCAACAAAATATCTGATTCCCGACTTGTCACTGCCTTTTATAAGGTTTGTATAGAAAAAATTTGCGGAAATGCGGTTCATTTCATATATACGTGTTTTTCTCTGGGCGTACTGACTGTTGTATGCATAGGAATTTTGAGGCATTTCCACACCTGAACGCTGTGCAAGAAGTTTAACCGCTTCCATAAAATCGAGATTTTCGATTTTCATTATAAAAGTTATAACATCACCGCCTGCTCCACAACCGAAACAATGAAAAGTCTGTGTATCTGTAAAAACAGTACATGACGGTGTTTTTTCCGAGTGAAACGGACATGAACAAAGATAATTTCTGCCACGTTTCTGAATATTCACATAAGAACCTATTACGGTTTCGATAGGGTTGGCATTACGCAGATTATAAAGAAATTCGTCGTTTCGGGGCATATTTATCCCTCCGTTATTTCCAAAATTTTGGTATAAAAATTTCGGTGTATATATCAACCGCATATTTGTCGCTCATGCCTGAAATATAGTCGCATACCGCACGGTCTGCATCTGTTTTGTGCATTATTCTGTGGTATTCTTCGGGTAGTCTGTCCGTATGTTCTCTGAAGTACGAATAAAGCTTTTTAATAAGCATTTCGGCTTTCTGATTTTCCTGTTTTGCACTGCTTCCCGTGTATACTTTTTCAAACATGAAATTTTTTAATTTGTCATGTGCCTGCCGTACTGACGGCTCAAAATCTATGTTTTCGTGTCCGTGTCTGATTACTGAAGAAATAAGAGCAGTGATTCTTTCTGACTTGCTTTTTCCGAGAATTTCCACGCAGTCGGACGGCAGGTCGTTTTCATTTAAAATTCCTGCACGCACAGCGTCCTCAATGTCATGGTTTATATAGGCGATTGTGTCGGCAAGGCGGACAATATTTCCTTCTCCTGTAGATGATATGCGGTTGGTATGGCACGCTATGCCGTTTTTTACTGCAAAAGTCAGATTAAGTCCGTTGCCGTTCTTTTCGATTATTTCGGCAACTCTCACACTTTGAAGATAATGCCTGAAACCATATGGGCATATTTCATTTAGTACAGCTTCACCGCAGTGACCGAAAGGGGAGTGACCCAAATCATGACCGAGTGCAATAGCTTCTGTCAAATCCTCATTCATACGCATACAACGGGAAATAGTCCTTGCAATCTGCGAGACCTCAAGAGTATGGGTAAGACGTGTTCTGTAGTGGTCGCCCTCGGGTGAAAGAAAAACCTGAGTTTTTCGTTTTAAACGTCGGAAAGCCTTACAGTGAAGAATCCTGTCACGGTCACGCTGAAAATCCGTGCGGTACGGACATTTTTCTTCTTTTTTTGTACGTTTCGTCATTTTTTTGTCGGTACTTTTACAGGCATATTCACTTAGAATCAAAGCCTCTGTGTTTTCGGTCTGTTCACGTAAAGTCATGAAAAATTACCTCTTTTTTATAGTGCGACAGACGAAAAGTCCTGATACATTTCACCGCAGTCCTCAACGGAAACCGCACCGTTTGTTATTTCGGTAAGTTCTTTTCGGAGTGCATCAAATTTTTCATTCAGCACAAGAATTTCAAGTATAACATCACTTCCGAAGTCGGAAGAAACCGTTATTGTATCGAAATCGGGCAGTATATATGAAATTTTTCCGTACATTCCGTAGTCTGTTTTTATTTTGATACGATGACACATACACATATTCATTATTTTTGCGGAATCACAGGCAATTGAAACGGCGTGCGAATAAGCTCTCACAAGACCGCCTCCGCCGAGAAGAATACCGCCGAAATACCGTGTTACAACGGCACATACGTCCGTCAGTCCTCTTTTTTTCAGAACGTCAAGCACAGGTACTCCCGCTGTTCCCTGCGGTTCGCCGTCGTCGGAATATCGGGAAATATTATCGTTACGCAGAATATATGCATAGACGTTGTGCTTTGCCTTGCGGTGTTCCGAACGGACAGAATTTATAAAATCCAAAGCTTCGTCATTTGTTTTCACGGGAGCAAGACGGCATATAAATTCCGAGCGTTTTTCTATAAAAGAAGCCCTGACGGGTTCAGAAACAGTAAAATAATTCATTATAATAATTGTCCTTTTTTATACGCAAAAAGCCGGTCAGGAAAGACCGGCTGTATAACTTACTTGTCCATATTGAAACGCTTCTTGAATCTGTCAACACGACCGCCTGTATCAACGAGCTTCTGCTTGCCGGTATAGAACGGGTGGCATTTGGAACAAATTTCAACCTTGATGTTTTCCTTTGTGGACATAGTTTCAATTACGTTACCGCAATGGCAGGTAATTGTAGTTTTGACAAAGTTAGGATGGATTCCCTCTTTCACGATTGTCACCTCTTTCAGATACTATTTGCAGACGACAGCCCATCAGTTACTTTAGACAGTAGTGCCAAATCACATTACATTAATATATTCTATCACGTTTTTTATTACTTGTCAAGTGGTTTGGATATATTTTTTTTATTTAACTGTTTTGCATCTGACTTATAATTTCTTGTGCTTTTTTGTCAGTCATTGACATAGGGCGTTCAAAAATCATTACTATTTGGTCAATGGTGGAATTTACATGTACATTATTACTAAAAGTATGTTGTTCAACGTGCGAGTTAATACCAAGTTCGTTAGTGAAAGTATTCACAAGTTTCCAGCCTGACTGACTGCGTTTGTTAAGAATATCATTGAGTTTTGCTATATCTGTACCGCCGTTTGCTTGAAACATTTTTGCTGCAAGGTCTATGTTGTCCTGAGTAAGAGGATAACCTTTTTCATTTAAGTATTTAATGACAAGACTTTTAATGTATTGTGTTCCGTCGGAAGAAGTAGCAATATCATTATTGTTTATAGATGGACTATCACAAGTCACTTCTTCTGTTTCGTGCAATTGTTCTCTCCATATTTTAATAAGACCATTTTCCCTTAAACTATTATATATTTGTTTTTTTAGTTCGTCATTCATATTTTAAATACTCCTTTTAAAAGCAAAGGCGGAGAGTTGCTCCGCCTGATAAATTATTCAAAAATTTTTGTAAAGTCACTTGCAAGTTCAGCCTCCAGCTTTTCAGCTTCTTCATGAGTGGGCTGTTTTGCGGTGAAATAGGTTTTTATTTTGGGTTCTGTACCTGACGGACGGACTATAACTTTTGAACCGTTTTCAAGGAAGAACGCAAGAACATTTGATTTTGGAAGTGATATTGCCGTTTCTGTTCCTGAAACAATATCCTTTGAAATACCTGTTTTGTAGTCGTCGAACTTAACGATGCTGATTCCTGCAATTGATGCGAGGGGATTGTTTCTTAAAGTATTCATGATGTCATTCATCTTGTTCATACCGCTTTCACCCTCAAAGGTAAAGCTGTGCAGAGTCTGATAGAAAACTCCGTACTTTTTGTACATATTTTCACGAGCCTGCAATAAGGTGATACCCTGTGTTCTGTAGTAAGCAGCCATTTCGCAGATAAGCATTGAAGCATTTACTGCGTCCTTGTCACGTACATAAGTACCTGAGAGATAGCCGTAACTTTCTTCAAAACCGAATATATAGCGGTTTTCCTGATTTTTGTCCTCAAGAAGCTTAATCTGTTCGCCTATGAACTTGAATCCTGTAAGAACATCGATTATTTCAACGCCGTATTCCTTGCCGATAAGGTTGACAATATCAGTAGTAACGATAGTCTTGACAGCAACGGGATTTTCAGGCATAGTGCCGTTTTTGATTCTCTGATGGCATATGTATTCAAGGAGCATTGCACCTACTTCATTGCCGGAGAACAAAGCAAAACCACCGTTTCCGTCAGGTACGGCAATACCTACACGGTCACAGTCGGGGTCGGTAGCAAGGAGCAAATCAGGCTGAACTTCATTGCAGTATCTGAGACCGACTTCAAGAGCCTCACGGATTTCGGGATTCGGATACGGACAGGTTGTGAAATTGCCGTCAGGATTTTCCTGTTCCTTTACAATAGTAACATCGGAAATACCAATCCTGCTGAGGATTTCACGGACAGGCTTGTTTCCAGTTCCGTTAAGGGGTGTATATACAACTTTCAGACCGCTTGAAGCACAAAGTTCCGTGTTGATACCCTCTGAAAGAACGTTTTTATAGAAAGCGTCAATAACTTCCTGACCGATAAATGAAATATTTCCCTTTTCAACTTCTTCGTCGAATGATGAAGTCTTTACATCATTGAATATGTCGAGGGAATTGATTTTGCTGAGGATAATTTCAGCACCTCTTAAAGTAATCTGACAGCCGTCTTCACCGTAAACCTTGTAACCGTTGTACTTGGCTGGGTTGTGGCTTGCCGTTACCATAATACCGCCCTGACATTTCAGTTCACGGACTGCAAATGAAAGGCAAGGTGTAGGCATGAGTTCTTTATATATGTGGACTTTTATGCCGTTTGCCGCAAGAACTTCAGCGGCTGCTTTTGAAAATACGTCCGATTTGATTCTGCTGTCAAAAGAAATAGCAACACTTGGGTCAGTGTATTCTTGATTGAGGTAATCGGCGAAACCCTGCGTTGCACGTCTTACCGTATAAATGTTCATGCGGTTAGTACCTGCACCGATAACGCCTCTCAATCCTCCTGTACCGAACTCAAGGTCACGGTAAAATCTGTCATTTACAGCGTCGGCATCGTCTTTAATGCTCTTAAGTTCAGTTTGCAAGTCGGGGTCCTCTGTGGCATTTTCAAGCCAAAGACCATAAAGTTCTATTTCTGTCATAAGATACCTCCTAAAAGAAATATAAAACATTATACCACATCTTTCTGAATTTGAAAAGTATTTTTCCCGAAAAAATAATAATTTTTATATTTTTACTATATATACGGTAAAATATGGCGGTATATTGTCTAAAATCATATATTTATTAGTA
>DETU01000071.1 GCA_002362175.1 Ruminococcus sp. UBA3280 | reverse complement strand
AATAAAAATGGTAAAATAATATATAACAATAAAAATATTGTTTAATAAAACATATAAAAATTTAAATCAGGGGGAAGTTTTTATGAAAAAAACTGTCAGCTTACTGTTCGCATTTATTCTGATTGCCTCATGTTTCAGCAGTTGTGGTCTTAGCAAGGAAGATTCTGTTAATATTAAAAATGCAGACGACCTCAAAGGTAAATCAATCGGTACACAGACAGGAACTACAGGTTATATTCTTGCAAACGACATAGAAAACGCAAAAGTTGAAAAGTACAAGGACGGAAACGACGCTGTTCAGGCTCTTTCACAGAAAAAAGTTGATGCCGTAATTATTGACAAACTCACCGCTCAGGAACTTGTTAACGAAAATAAAAATCTTGAAATTCTACCCGACCCTTTCAATGAAGAAGAATACGCTATAGCCTATAAAAAGGGAAACAACGAACTCGGTGAAAAGCTTGACGGTGCTATTGAAAAATTAAAAAGTGACGGTACACTTGACGATATATCAAAGCACTGGATTGGAAATAATCCCGACCATAAATCATATACGCCAAAATCAGATGTACACAGAAGCGGTACTCTTGTTATGGCAACAAATGCCGAATTTCCTCCTTATGAAAATATAGAACAGGGTGAGATAGTAGGATTTGACGTTGATATGGCAAGGGCTATATGCGATGAACTCGGTATGGAACTTAAAATAAAAGACATGGATTTCAGTGCAATAATAACGTCAATCAATCTTGACGAAGCTGACATAGGAATTGCGGGAATTTCAGTCACTCCCGAACGTTCCAAAAATGTTGACTTCACACAGGGTTATGCGGTTTCAAGTCAGGTAATTATTGTAAGAAGTGAATAAAATATGAAAAGTCCGAATATGTTTCGGACTTTTCATATACGGAAATTGGCATTATAAAATAATATAAAACTGGATATATGAAAAATTTTTTTCGTGTGCTATAATAACCATAGTATCGATACGTCATATTATTTGAAAAGAGGTTTTTAACTTGAATCAGCAGTATCAGTTGAACAAGGAACTCGCCCAGATGTTAAAGGGCGGAGTAATTATGGACGTTACCACTCCCGAACAGGCAGAAATTGCCCAAAATGCAGGTGCTTGTGCGGTTATGGCACTTGAGCGTATTCCGGCAGATATACGTGCAGCAGGCGGAGTTTCAAGAATGAGCGACCCGAAAATGATTCGTTCAATTCAGGAAGCCGTTACAATTCCTGTAATGGCAAAGTGCCGTATAGGTCACTTTGTTGAGGCACAGATTCTTGAGGCGATTGAAATTGACTACATAGACGAAAGCGAAGTGCTTTCCCCTGCCGACGACGTTTATCATGTTGACAAAACAAAATTTAAAGTACCTTTTGTATGCGGTGCAAAGGATTTAGGAGAGGCACTCCGAAGAATAAGCGAGGGAGCTTCCATGATACGCACAAAGGGAGAAGCGGGTACGGGCGATATAGTTCAGGCTGTACGTCATATGCGTATGATTAACTCACAGATTCGTCAAGTTGTTTCACTCCGTGAAGACGAACTCTATGAAGAAGCAAAAAAAATGCAAGTTTCCTATGAACTTGTAAAGCAGGTTCACGAAAGCGGACGTTTGCCTGTTGTAAACTTTGCTGCAGGCGGTGTGGCAACTCCTGCCGATGCTGCACTTATGATGCAATTAGGTGCAGAAGGTGTTTTTGTAGGTTCGGGAATTTTCAAATCAGGCGACCCTGTAAAAAGAGCATCTGCAATTGTAAAGGCGGTAACAAACTATAATGACCCTAAAATAATTGCTGAACTTTCCACAGGTCTCGGTGAAGCTATGGTAGGCATAAACGAAAATGAAATTGCTGTACTCATGGCTGAAAGAGGCAAATAATGCGTGTCGGCGTACTTGCGGTACAGGGAGCTTTTGCGGAACACATTTCCAAGCTTGAAAAGTCAGGTGTCAAAAGTTTTGAAATACGCAAACTCTCGGATATTCCGGATAGTTTTGACGGTCTTGTACTTTGCGGTGGTGAAAGTACTGTCATGAAGAAACTTCTGCACGAACTGAACCTTTTTAAACCGCTTAAAAATATGATTGAAAACGGTCTGCCCGTTCTTGCAACCTGTGCGGGAATGATTCTTCTTGCAGAAAAAACAGACAACGGTGAAAGTTCATGTTTCGGTACAATGAATATTACAGTAAAACGAAATGCCTACGGCAGACAGCTCGGCAGTTTCCGCTGTACTGATAATTTTAACGGCACGCCAATAGAAATGCCGTTCATAAGAGCCCCATACGTTACGAAAATCGGAAATGGTGTTGAGATTCTTTCAGTTCACAACGATAAAATAGTTGCCGTCCGTCAGGGAAAACAGATTGCAACTGCTTTTCACCCCGAACTTACCAATGACGTGACTGTTTACAATATGTTTCTTGAAAGTATATAAATCAGAACCTGTACTGTTAGCAGTACAGGTTTTTATATTTAGTTAGTGTATACTAATAAATTATTCTCGAAAAACAATATTTTGTATTTGTTTAATAATAATTCAATATTCTCTTGACAATT
>DETU01000109.1:974-44494 GCA_002362175.1 Ruminococcus sp. UBA3280 | reverse complement strand
CTCCATAAATTAACTGTAATAACACAACATACATTATATCAGATTTTTGTGTAAAAATCAATAAAAAAGAAATAAATATATTGCAAACAGCCTTATTTGTGTGGTATAATTATAAGACACAGTTAAAGAATAATAACTTATAATAATGCAATAAAGGACATAATGTGGAAAAAATAAGAATACTGGGCATAGACCCCGGATATGCAATAGTTGGTTTCGGGATACTTGACTATGACGGAATAAATTTTCAGCCTGTCGAGTACGGAGCAGTTACTACAGAAGCAGGAACTATATTTACCGAACGTCTCAGGTCTATTCATGAAGATATTGAATTTATACTTGAAAAATTCAGACCCGACTGCATGGCAGTTGAGAAACTTTACTTTACCACAAATCAGAAAACCGCTATTGATGTGGCACAGGCAAGGGGTGTGACAATTCTTTCCGCCGCAAAAAGACATATACCGGTTACGGAATATACTCCTTTGCAGGTAAAAGTGTCTGTTACGGGTTACGGAAAAGCCGAAAAACGACAGATGATGGAAATGACAAGAAGTCTGCTGGGTCTTGCAAATATACCGAAACCCGACGACGCAGCCGACGCACTCGCTGTTGCGATATGTCACGGACATTCGGTACGCTGGAGATAAATTATTTAATATAATAAAAAGGAAGATTTATAGTATGATATACAGTCTGAAAGGAAAAATTACAGTAAAGGAAATGAATTTTGTTGTCATTGAATGTGCGGGAGTGGGATACGGCTGTAAGACTTCATATAATACTGTTTCCCAACTCGGAGAAATCGGAAGTGAAGCTTCACTGTACACTCATCTGAGTATAAGGGAAGACAACGCTGAACTTTTCGGTTTTGCAACTTTTCAGGAACTTAATTGTTTCAAACTTTTAATATCTGTTTCGGGAGTGGGTGGAAAAGCTGCAACTTCAATACTTTCCGACGTTACCCCTGAAAGTTTTGCGTTTCTTGTTGCTTCGGGCGACAGCAAGGCTTTTACAAAGACAAAGGGAATAGGTGCAAAGACCGCACAGAGAATAGTACTTGAACTGAAAGACAAGATTTCTGCTGATTCATTCAGCGGAATGTCCGCAAAATCAAATGTTTCCTCTCCTGTTTCAGATATGAATACGTCTGCTGTTTCCGAGGCTCTTGAGGCACTTATGGTACTCGGTTATTCTCAGGGAGAAATTGCTCCCCTGCTCAGACAGTGTGACCCTAATCTCACTACTCAGGAACTTATAAGAGAAACCCTCCGGCTTATTGCTTCGGGTAAAATATAGTAATGGCATAATACAGACAGAAAGGAAGAATAGATTTGCATATGAATCTTGACGAACTGCTTAAAGCAGCTATAAAAGATGCTTCAAAGCGTTCCTTGTTTTTGCAGACGCTTATAAAAAGCGATGTATATGTAATCTGTAAAAATCCTGTAGAAGAAAGAGAAAGAAAAGAAGGCGGAATCCGTCTTGAACTTATAACGATTCAGAATCCGCAGAGAGAAATTTTTATACCGTTTTTTACAAGTAAACGTTCATTACAGCAGTTTGCAAAACGTTATGTTGAATATTACAAGATAAACTGTCTCAGACTTTTTGACCTCATTCAGACGGCTGACGCAGTTCTTAATCCCAATTCATACGGGAAGGAATTTTCTTCACAGGAAATAAAAAGTATCCTGATGATTGCGAGACATCTTAAAATAAAAGCAATATCTTACAAGGAAGAAGAAACTATTGATTATCGCCCGTGTGAATATGATGTAACGCATATCACAAGAGCTGCTTCAAAATTTCTTTCAAAACAACCAAATGTTGACAGGGCTTTTATAGCGGAAATGATTAAAGGTTGTGAAAAACCACAGCTTCTTATTGTTCTTGACATGATGGGAAATACCAGAAAGCTTTTTGTTCCGTTGTCGAAATATCTTTCAAAAATCGTAAAACCCAATGAACAGCTTTGTTTCATAAACTATGAGCAGGAAACGGGAAAGAAAGCCGCCGACGTTACAGAACCTTTTTACATACGCAAAAAACGTTATTTTGAAAAATGATACTTCGGAGGTGTTCAGTTTGATAGAAACAGGAGAAATGGAGTTTGCTCCCCGAATGATTTCACCCGAAAATACTTCAGAGGACAGTGACATTGAAGTTACTTTAAGACCGCAGTCGCTTCATGAATATATAGGACAGGAAAAAGTAAAGGAAAATCTTGCGATATATATAAAAGCCGCAAAATTAAGAGGTGAACCGCTTGACCATGTTTTGTTGTATGGTCCTCCCGGACTGGGAAAGACAACCCTTTCAGCCATAATTGCCCACGAACTCGGTGTTAATCTTCGTGTTACGACAGGTCCTGCAATTGAAAAGCCGGGTGACCTTGTTTCACTTCTTACAAGTCTTTCTGACAATGATGTTCTTTTTATAGACGAAATACATCGCCTTTCAAGAGCAGTAGAGGAAATTCTTTATCCCGCACTTGAGGACAGAGTAATTGATATAATTATAGGAAAAGGTCCGTCCGCACGTTCCATAAGAATGGATTTGAAACCGTTTACTCTTATCGGTGCAACAACAAGAGCAGGACAGCTTTCCGCACCTCTCCGTGACCGTTTCGGTGTAATACAGCGGCTTGAACTTTATTCAAAGGAACAGCTTACAGATATAGTCCGCAGGAGTGCTATGATTCTCGGTATTCCATGTACGCTTGACGGTGCGGCGGAAGTTGCGGGAAGAGCAAGAGGTACGCCGCGTATTGCCAACAGACTTCTTAAAAGAGTACGTGACTTTGCCGACGTTATGGGAAACGGTGAAATAAATCAGCAGATAGCTTCTGTAGCACTCGGCAGGCTTGAAATTGATGAATTGGGTCTCGACAGTCTTGACAGGCGTATGCTTTCTATGATTATACGTGGATACGGCGGAGGACCTGTTGGGCTTGAAACACTTGCCTCTGCGATAGGAGAGGAAGCCGTTACCATAGAGGACGTTTGTGAGCCTTTTCTTATGCAGTTGGGATTTCTCGGACGAACTCCGAGAGGACGATGTGCAACCAAACTTGCTTATAAACATCTCGGATTTAAATTTCAGGACGATGACAATCAGCTTGCTTTATGATTATCAGAAATAACAATTATCGTCATAACGTTATGAAATCACAGAATTTCCCCGACGGACAGATGATTAACGGACAGGCACTCAATACCGTTTCGGAAATGCGTTACGGACTTTGTCATATGAGTTTCAACGGCTGTGAGGTAATATCCGTTTATAATGCACTTGCTTATCTGAAAAGGACAGTGCCGTTATGTGAAATAGCTTTTTATATGGAAAAATTCAAAGTACTGTTTGGGATTTTCGGCTGTAATGTCTTTAAGTTAGGCAAGGCTCTTGAACATTACAATATAGATTATGTACGTTCAAAGGAGATAGGCGGTGCGAAAATATTTGTTGTGTCTTTCTGGACGGGAAAACGCCTGTTGTCGTCAATACACACCGTTTTCTGTACGAGAAATACAGACGGCATAAATATATATAACAAATATAATAATTGTCCCGATATAAGAACCTGTAAGGAAATTTCTGAAATAGCACCACCTGAAAAAATCATAGCTGTATATATAATCAAAGGAGACTGACCAATGGTAAAGCTTTTCGGAGCAGACGGTGCAAGGGGTATGGAAGTAGGCAGTTTTGACCATGAACTTGCGGAAAAAACAGGCAGAACCGCCGCCGCTGTGCTTTCACTTAAAAATAATCCTAATCCCCTTGTTATAGTAGGACGTGACAGCGGAACAGCAGCCGAAAGCATAACAGATTCCGTATGTACGGGAATATGTTCAGCAGGGGTGGCTGCGGAAAAACTCGGTGTACTTCCGCCGTCAGCCGTTTCGTGCCTTGTAAGGCTTCACGGAGCGGACGCAGGTATTATGGTTACATCTTCTTCAGATAACAGACACTGCGGCATACGTCTTTATTCAAAAGGCGGATATAAACTAAGTGACGAAACGTGGGAAGAAATAGAACAGTTTGTTTTCAGGACACCTGAAAAACTTGAAAAGCGGATAAGAGACAAAAAAGGCGGTGTTATTGTATGTGAAAACGCCTTTGACGAGTATATTGAGTTTATAAAAAAATCCATAAATCCTGATTTCAGGGGAATTAAAACGGCTGTTTACTGTTCGGACAGAAAAAATATTGTTATTGCGGAAAGAATCCTGAAAGAAACGGGGGCGGAAGTTTTTGTCATGCCTGAAGAAAACATTTCTGATATTCAGTATAAAAAGACAAAAGCAGAACAGCTTGCGGATTTTGTTTCCGTAAATAATCTTAACTGCGGTTTCTGGTTCAGGAGTGGGTGTGAAAGATGTATTGCAGTGGACGAAAACGGCGGAATTGCCGATGCAGACAGTCTTTCTGCGGTATTTGCAAAGTTTCTGAAAGAAAACGGACGGCTGAAAAATAATACTTTTGTTGTTACTTCTGCTGTAAGTCTTGGTTTTCTGAGATTTGCGGAAGAAAACGGCATATCAATTGTTACTTCGGGATTCAATGAAAGAAGCGTTGTGGGACGAATGATTGAAGGCGGTTACAACGTCGGTGCGGACAGGAGAGGAAGAATTATATTTTTAGACGAAATTCCGGCGGGTGACGGAGTTTTTACGGCTATAAAACTTCTTTCCGTCATGAAAAAAACAGGCGTTCCGCTTAGTAGTCTTACAGAAGAAATCAAAGAATTTCCGCAGATAACACTTAAAATAAGAATAAATCCGAAATTCCGTGAAATATGGAAAAATGACACTGTAATAACAGAAATGATAGAACACTTTGAACAGATTATCGGAGATACGGGGAAAATTTCCGTGCGTGAGAATCCTGACAAGCCTTATATAAGCATTACTGCGGAGGGACAGGATTTCACAGCAGTAAATGAAACAGCAATGAAAATTGCCGAAACAATAAAATCACGAACAGCTTGAAAGGAGCATAAAAATTTTGAGAACAGCAGAAAACTGGAATGACTATAAAATAATTGACACATCAGACGGTGAAAAGCTTGAAACATGGGGAGGAATAAGCCTTGTACGTCCCGACCCTCAGATAATATGGAAAACAGATAAAAAAAATCCGTTATGGAATACGGCGGACGGTCATTATCATCGTTCAAATTCAGGCGGAGGAAAATGGACATTCCGTAGAAAAATTCCTGATTCATGGAATATAAATTATAAAAACCTTACTTTCAATATACGTCCGACAGGTTTCAAGCATACAGGACTTTTTCCCGAACAGGCTGTTAACTGGGACTTTATGGCTGATAAAATCAGAAATGCAGGACGTGAAATAAACGTCATAAATCTTTTTGCATATACAGGCGGTGCAACTCTTGCGTGTGCGGAGGCAGGGGCTTCCGTGTGTCATGTTGACGCTTCAAAGGGTATGGTACAGTGGGCAAGGGATAACGCCTCTGTGTCGGGACTTTCTGACAGACCGATTCGCTGGATAGTGGACGACTGTGAAAAATTCATTGCACGTGAGATACGACGTGGCAGACGTTACGACGCTATTGTTATGGACCCGCCAAGCTATGGTCGAGGACCTTCGGGGGAAATATGGAAACTTGAAAATTCAATATATGACCTTGTAAAACTTTGTGCAGGAGTACTTTCCGATAATCCGTTGTTTTTCCTGCTCAACAGTTATACAACAGGTCTTTCACCGTCTGTCATGGGTTATATTCTCGGTACTGTTCTTACCGAAAAATTTGGCGGAAGTGTTTCATTTGATGAAATAGGTCTGCCTGTACAGTCAACGGGAATGACATTGCCGTGCGGTTCTACTGCTATATGGCAGAAATAAGGAGATAGGGAATGTCTGATATTATAAAAGGACTGGTCGGAAATTTCGTTGAAATATATAATTTGCAGGAACGATTTCTCGGCGGAGGAGTTGTTCTTCAGACCGACGATAAATGGATAAAAATGCGGTGTGAAGCTAATAACGGAGAAAATGTGATAAGAATTATAAAAATTGACGTAATAGGTCGTATATCGTGTTGCGATGATGAATATTAAAGATTGTCATTTTAAAGAGGAGCATAAATGGATAATATCATTGAGATAAGAAATTTACATTTCCGCTATGATGCAGACGGTGAAAATCCCTCGGAAGAAGTTCTGAAAGGCATAGACCTTGATATAAAACAGGGTGAATTTGTTGCGATTTTGGGACATAACGGTTCGGGAAAGTCTACACTTGCAAAGCATCTTAATGCAATACTTGTCGCTACAGACGGAAAAGTTATTGTAGACGGTATAGACACCGCCGATGAAACACGTCTTTTTGAACTCCGACAACGTGCGGGAATGGTTTTTCAGAATCCTGATAATCAGATAGTTTCATCTATAGTTGAGGAAGATGTGGCATTTGCCCTTGAAAATCTCGGTGTTCCTTATGACGAGATGAGAAAAAGGGTTGACGAAGCTTTAAAAGCCGTCAATATGTATGATTATCGGCTTCACTCTCCGTCACAGCTTTCGGGCGGACAGAAACAGCGTGTTGCGATAGCGGGAATTATTGCCATGCGTCCGAAGTGCATAATACTTGACGAACCCACCGCCATGCTTGACCCGCAGGGAAGAAAAGAAGTTCTTTCAGCAGTACGACGTATGAACCGTGAACATGGTATAACGATAGTTCTGATAACTCACTATATGGACGAAGCGGCACAGTGTGACCGTGTTGTTGTAATGGACAGCGGAAGAATTATTCTTGACAATATTCCGAAAAAAGTCTTTTCACAGGTCGAACTTTTGAAGAAAATCGGTCTTGACGTTCCGCAGGTAACGGAACTTTGCTGGGAACTCAGAAAGTCAGGGGTTGACATTTCGTCCGAAATAATATCGGAGGAAGAATGTGTTGCGGAAATTTTAAGATTATTTAATTCATGAAAGGTGGAAATTATGTGAAAGTCAAAAAAGTTGTTGCACTGATAATGACATTATTTATTATGGATATGGCTTATCCGACTTTAAACGTTACTTCGGAGAAATTTACATCTTTTGCGTCCTACGAATATACAGAAGGAACATATGATAGGCTTACTTACAAAAATTACGGTGACTATATTGAAATTTCGGATTGTTACAAATCTGTTGAAACCATTGAAATTCCGTCGTATATTAACGGAATACCCGTAACAAGCATAGGTGAAAATGCTTTTTATGAATGTAGAGATTTAACATCAGTAAATATTCCTGAAAGTGTAAAAAATATTGGTAGTTTTGCATTTACATATTGTAAAAGCTTAAAATCGGTAAATATTCCGGACGGTGTTACAAGTATCGAATATGATACATTTGCATTTTGCAGTAGTTTAATTTCAATAGAGCTTCCTGAAAGTGTAACTTTTATTGACGACTATGCGTTTTATTCCTGTAAGAATCTGGTATCATTGAATATTCCGGAAAGCGTTACAAAAATCGGAGGTTTTGCTTTTTATAAGACATTATGGTTTGAAGAAAAGAGAAAAGAGAATCCGTTTGTTGTTATAAATGGTATTCTGATTGACGGTGAAATGTGTTCGGGAGAAATTTTGATTCCCGACGGTGTAAAAAGTATTGGGTACAGTGCGTTTGCGGGTTGTGAGAATTTGGTATCGGTAGTTGTTCCGAGATGTGTTGAAACTATTGAATATGGAGCGTTTAAAGCTTGTCCCGAATTGGAAAGTATAACTTTCCTGAATCCCGAATGTGATATTTTTGCTGATGAATATACAGTTTCAAATAACTTTGATTATTTTTACGGTACTATATACGGCTATGAAAACTCTACCACACAGATGTATGCCGGAAAATATCATAAAAACTTCATATCGCTGGGACAAGCTCCCGAAGAGGTAAGTACCTTAGCAGGTGACATAAACGGTGACGGAAAATTTAATGTGGCTGACACAGTATTGTTTCAGAAGTATCTGCTGGGTATATCTGATACAGAGATTGTAAATCCGAATAACGTCGATTTATATTCCGACAGAAGATTGGACGCATTTGACCTTTGTCTGATGAAAAGAAAACTGACTGAAGATTTCATATAAAAAGGAGCGGTATTAATTGGCAGTCCTTAAAACAGAAGAACTCACATACATATACAGCGAGGGTACACCATTTGAAAAAACGGCAGTTGACCATGTAAATCTTGAAATAAACGAGGGGGAAATGGTCGGTGTAATAGGTCACACGGGTTCGGGAAAGTCCACACTTATACAGCACTTTAACGGACTTCTCAAAGCAACAAGCGGTAGAGTTCTCCTCGACGGCGTTGATATATGGGCGGACAAGACAAAAATCCGTGATGTGCGTTTTCAGGTCGGACTTGTCTTTCAGTATCCCGAATATCAGATTTTTGAGGAGACTGTATATAAAGATATAGCTTTTGGTTGTAAGAATATGGGGCTTGACGAAGCTGAAATAAAAAGACGTGTTATTGAAACAGCTTATGATACGGGACTTTCAGAAGAACTTCTCAAACGCTCGCCTTTCGAACTTTCAGGCGGACAGAAAAGACGTGTTGCCATTGCGGGAGTAATGGCTATGAAACCGAAAGTACTTATTCTTGACGAACCTGCCGCAGGGCTTGACCCGTCGGGACGTGACAAAATTTTTGAGTGTATAAAAAATTACCACAGGAAATATAACAATACAATCCTTATTGTTTCTCACAGTATGGAAGATACAGCTTCTTTTGCGGATAAGATTCTTGTCATGAATCAGTCGAAAGTATTTTGTTATGACGATACAGTGAATGTTTTTGCACGTGCGGAAGAAATAACTGAAATAGGTCTTGATGTTCCGCAGATTACAAAAGTATTTATCGAACTTAAAAAGCGTGGTTTTGATTTCGGGAAAGAAGTCTATACGGTTGACTATGCAAAGAAACTTTTACTTGAATACTTAAAGGAAAGGCAGGGACGGTAATTTGCTGAAAGATATTACAATAGGTCAATTTTTTCCGGGTGACAGTATAATTCACCGTCTTGACCCACGATTCAAAATAATCATGACATTTATTTTCATTATCATGATTTTTACGGGAAAATCCATGATATGTCTCGGAATAGGTGCGGTATATACAGTAACAGCGGTTCTTCTCTCAAAAATAAAATTTAAGATGTTTGTGAAAAGTATTAAACCGCTTATGCCGTTTCTGCTGATTACGGCTTTTCTGAATATACTGTTTGTGAATGGCGAAACTGTTTATTTTCACTGGAAATTTATAAAAATCACTTCTGAGGGTATCAACGTAAGTATTTTTATGATAATAAGAATAGTTATGCTTATTGTCGGGAGTTCACTGCTTACATATACCACCTCCCCCATTACTCTTACAGACGCAGTTGAAAGACTGCTCTCACCGCTTAAAAGATTTAAGTTTCCCGTTCATGAACTGGCAATGATGATGTCAATTGCATTGAGATTCATTCCGACGCTGATTGAGGAAACGGACAAAATAATCTCCGCACAGAAAGCAAGAGGTGCTGAAATAGATACAGGAAGTCTTTTGAACAGGGCAAAGAATCTTGTGTCTATACTGATACCGCTTTTTATTTCGTCATTCAGACGTGCAGATGAACTTGCAACAGCTATGGAGTGCCGTTGCTACAGCGGAGGAGAAGGACGGACAAGACTCCGTCAGCTTAAATCTTCATCGATGGATTATATAGCACTTTCAGTTACAGTTTTTTTTCTGTTGTGTGTTATTATGACAAATCTGATTTATAGTTAGAGAGAGGTCAAAAATGGAACATAATAAAGAGATTAAAAAAAATAACGGAAACAGTAATTTCGGGAAAATAATTTCTGCTGTAGGCGGAAACAGATTCTTCAGATTTATGGACGAAAAGGGAATTTTCTGCTTTTTGTTGTCGTTTATAATTCCTGTTGCTGTAATGATTTACGCTTTTGCACAGAACGGCATACACCCTTTTGGTGACAGACAGATTCTTGTTGTTGACTCATGGCATCAGTATTTTCCGTTTTTCCGTGTAGAGAGGGAAAAACTCATGAACGGCGGTTCGTTTCTTTATTCGTGGCAGAACGGAATGGGTACGAATTTCCTTTCACTTATATCTTATTATGCGTCAAGTCCGCTGAACTGGCTTTCCGTATTTTTCAGCGATGAAAACGCACGTGATGCTTTTACTTTAATACTCATAGCAAAAATAGGTTTCAGCGGAGCATTTTTCAGTTGTTTTCTGCGGTATACATACAAAAGAAAAGACATCTCAATCTGTATATTTTCGGCAATGTTTGCACTTTGCAGTTATGTTCTCGGTTATTACTGGAATGTAATGTGGTTTGATACTGTTGCACTGTTTCCTCTTGTAATGACGGGAGTTGTAGCGATATGCCGTGAAAGAAAGTGGAAACTGTTTACATTTTCGCTTGCATTGTCGTTGATTTCAAGTTATTATGTAGGATATTTTACGTGTATATTCTGCATATTCATGTTTGCGGCTGCCGGAATCATAGAACCAAAGGGAATAAAAGACTTCTTCGTAAAATTATATATAATGGTGCGTTCTTCCCTGCTTGGAATAGCTTTGTCCGCATTTATAACACTTCCTGCATATTTCGGTCTGCAACTGACTTACAGTGCGAATAATGTTTTTCCGCAGGATACGACTTTCTATGAAAAATGGACTGATTTGTTTGCAAATCTGCTTTCTTTCAGTCAACCTGCAAAAGTTGAGGGACTGCCTAACTTTGCCTGTGGAATGTTGGCAATATTGCTTTTTGGTGTTTTTGTTTTTTCAATGGGTATTAAGATACGTGAAAAAATATCTGTTCTTGTAATGCTTGCGGTTATTGTTGTAAGCTGTAATATGAACAAGCTCAACTATATATGGCACGGTTTTCATTTCACAAATCAGATACCGTACCGTTTTGCCTTTATATTCAGCTTTGTGCTTGTTGCGGCGGCGTTCCGTGCATATGACGTTATGATGAAAAAGGGCATAACCGTTTATCAGATTGTTCTTTCACTTATTGCACCGTCTGTGATTTTTTATCTGAATTACCGTAAAAATCCCGATGATTTTTCATTTGTCGGTGCAAATAAGACAGTATTCATAACAGCTGTTGCGGTTACGGTTGCAATTGTGGTCTTTTCGGCGATTTTCAGCAGGAAAAGCAGAAATAATATTATTTTTATTCCTGTACTTGCTGTTATGTGGGGAACTTTCTTCATGTTCTATACCGATTCGGACGACCATATAAAATTTGAAGATGTTTTCAACAAGGAAAAAACAGACGCTTTACAGGCTTCACTTATAATTACTGCTTTGTTCCTGCTTGTTTTCGCACTGGTGAAAATTATAAATATAAAGAATCAGTCACTTAGAAGTCATATTACAAGCATAGGACTTTCCTGCGTACTTGGATTTGAACTTGTCGGAAATGCCTGTATAGGTGTGCAGACGGTTGATACATCAAGTTATACTTCTTATCCCGATAAAAATGAACAGGTGCAGAGTCTCCTTTCATATGCCGACGAAAATGATGACAGTCTTTTCTACAGAACAGAAATGACGGGAAGCTATACACTGAATGACAGTTCGCTTTACGGCTATCACGGAATATCACAGTTTTCTTCTGCCGCAAACGTTTCTGTAACGAAACTCATGAAACGTATGGGAATTTATGCATCGGAAGCAGGAAACAGATATTATTACCGTACTTCTACTCCCGTATTTAATTCAATTTTCGGACTGAAATATATTATTTCCAAAAAAGGAGCATTGCAGAGTGAGGAAATGGCACTCAGTACGGAAAAGGAAATAAATAATGTTTATCTTTATAAGAATAATTATCCCCTTTCCCTTGGTTTCATGATGAATGATGACATTCTCAATATATCGGAAAAACCGTCCGCAAATCCGTTTGAATATCAGAACGATATTATTAAGCTTGCTACGGGAGTTGAGGGTTGTTTTACCGCTCAGCCTGTTGCACTTGTTGATTATAAGAATATGGAAGTTAAAAAGAGCGGTTTTGGCAATTATACATTTACACGTGAAAATCAAAATTTGTCGTCAAGTTCGGTTTACAGTTATGACGGTGTGGAAAATGCTTATTTGTATGGTTATGCAACAAACGGAAGCTGTGATAAGCTGAATGTAAGATGTGATAACATTACTGTTGACAGTGATGTTTCAATTGAAGATTATTCCATTGTATTTCCTATGGGCAACGGACAGAAAGGCAGTACTTCCACTGTTGAAATATTTGCAAAAAGTGACAGTTCGTCAGGAAGTTACAAGCTTATGGTTTATGCACTGAAAAAGGACGTTTTTGAAGAAGCTTATAAAAATCTCGCAGATGAACAGCTTGAAATAACTTCATTCAATGATACTGAAATAACAGGCAATATAAATGCTTTAAATGACGGCGTGATGTTTCTTTCAATCCCTTATGAAAAGGGGTGGACGGTTTATGTTGACGGTGAAGAAGCCGAAACAACAGAAGTTTTAAGTGCCATGCTCAGTGTTAAACTAAGTGCGGGACAGCACAGTATAAAACTTAAATATACCCCTGAAGGTCTTGTGACAGGTATTGCGGTATCATGTACAGCTGTTGTATTATGCGGTGTGGTTGTATTCTTTGATGTAAAACGCAGGAAGAAGAAAAAGAGTCAGCAGGATTTGCCAGAAAACAAAACTGATGATGAAGAAAAAAATGAAGATATTCAGGTAAATATAGATGAAACGGAGGTTGAAAATGCGAAATCTGAAAGTGATGACAGCTTACAGGGGGACTAATTATCATGGTTTTCAAAGACAGAATAACGCCATAACAGTTCAGGAGGTTCTTGAAAAACACGTTTCAAAAGTCCTGAATGAACCTGTATGTATAACCGGCTGTTCAAGAACTGATACGGGAGTCCATGCAAATCAGTTCTGCTTCAATGTACATACGGAAAGCAGAATCAGCACAAGAGGGTTTGTAAGAGGAGTAAACGGAGAACTTCCCGACGATATATCAATTTTAAGCTGTGAGGACGTTCCTCTTGATTTTCATGCAAGATTTGACTGCAAAGGCAAGGAATATATTTATAAGATTCATTGCAGTGAATCCAAAAACCCGTTTGCACCTGATTTGATGTTCCACTACAGAAGAAAATTTGACATTGAAGCAGTCCGAAAAGCTTCGGAGTACTTTGTTGGAACTCATGACTTTGCATCGTTTTGTGCTGACTGTACAAATGTTTCAACAACTGTAAGGACTATTTATTCTCTTGAAATAGAAAATTATGGTGATACGGTGATAATGCTTGTAAAAGGCAACGGTTTTTTGTATAATATGATTAGGATTATTGCAGGCACTCTTATAGACGTAAGTGAAAAGAGAATTTTGCCTGATGATATTCCTGAAATTCTTTCCGCTAAAAATCGTCTTAGAGCAGGAAGAACAGCTGTGGCACACGGTCTTTATCTTAACAGGGTGTTTTACAGTGAGAAAGAAATATTTATGTGAGAACAGAAGATTTTAAAATGAGGAGGGATATTAAGTGCCGATTTATGACGCAGACGATATAGTTGAAATTAAGAACCGTAAGAAAAAGAAAAAACAGCGTGTGAAATTTCTTATATTTCTGCTTGTTGCGGCAATAGCTGCGGGTTTGTACTTTACAAAGGATATGTGGCTTTCAAAGATGAGAGGAATAGGACAACAATATAAGACAATCATCAATTCCGGACTTCTTGCTGATGGAAATTTTCCTATAGAGATAAGCGGAGAGTATAATTATCAGCTTGGTCAGACACAGGATAAACTTATTGTACTTAGTGATGTTCATATTTTCTTTTATAATTCAGACGGTACATTAATGAGAAAGCGTCAGCACGCATATACTAATGCAGTACTGCGTACAGACAGCGGAAGGGCGTTGATTTACGAAAACGGCGGTGATGATTTCTGTATTGAGGACGAAGAAGGAATTTTATATAAAAATCATTTTGATAATAATATAATGTTTGCGAGAATAAGCCCTGAAGGATATACGGCAGTTGTCACAACGTCTGATAACTATGATTGTGAAATATTCGTATATGATAAAAAAGGGAGTCTTATTTATGAACGCAGTTGCATGGAGCGTGTAAATGATATAAGCTTTATAAATGAAAGCGGTGGCTGTGTCATAAGCTACATAATGGCTGAAAACGGTTCGCTTACAACTTCTGTTCAGCAGGTTTATTTCAGGGAAAACGGTGAAAAATGGACTTCTCCGGGCATTGATACGGTAGGTCTTGATGTTTACGGATTCAATGCAGGTGCTTTTGTTCTTGGAATTGATGCCTGCGGATATGTAAACGAAAACGGGCAGATAAGTTCATATTACCGTTATGACGGAGACCTTAAAGGAGGAGCAAGCAGCGGAGGAATGTCTGCCGTAATCATAAATAACGATGACAGGCGTAAATATATTATGGTACTTTTCAAAGGAGGAGCTACAGAGCCTCTTGTAATTGACCTCGGACAGCGGGCGGTTGATGTGGCAGTACACGACGGGCTTGCATATGTGATGTGTAAAGAGGAAATACGTGCATATGATTTCAGCGGGAAACTTCGTTCCAAAGCTGCCGTATCAGATTCATATACAGGATTTGTGAGAAGCAGTGAGCATATTTTCCTCAAAGGTTATAATAAAATTGACAGAATTGATTATGAAAGTTGATATTTTTATGAAAGGAGGAAGTATGGCAGTCGGAAAACTGTCTGTACATATGTTATGGGAACACAACTATGGTGGCTTTACGACGTTTTATCTGTTGCCGTATTACTTGTATGTATTTATTTATCAGGAAAGAAAGGTGTTTTTAAATCTGCTCTGACTGCTGTCGGCTGTATAGTCGGTGCTGTAATTGCAGTATCAGCAAGCGGTGCGGTTTCAGACTCACTTTATAAAACAGCAGTAAGGGACAGCAATATCAGCAAGCTTGAAAAAACACTTATTGATACCGATATATCGTCGCATATTGGAAATGCACTGGAAGGAATGGGATATAATGTAATTGTAAACACAAAAAAAATTGATGAGATTCTTGATTCAGACAAGGACGTTGACAAACAGCTTTACAAATATATGAACAATATAAACGGAAAGGTTGTTGATGATAAAGAAAATTTTCAGAAAAATCTTCATAAATGTTATGCGTCAGTCATAACGAAGCTTATTTCCGACGACATGAGTAAATATGCCGTTGAAACTGCGTCAAGAAAAATAACTGACGGAGAGGTTGAATGTGGAAGTCTTATCAGACAGATAAAAAACAGTGACCAGAGAAAAGATACGGCAAGAATAATTTCTGATGATTATATTGCCGATGCATATAAAAATGTTATAAGACTTGTTGTTATTGCAGTATTGTTTATTGTGATGTTTATTATTGTCATTCTTACAATAAAGGCGGTAACGGCAGGACAGAGAGAAACAGAAAATTCTACAGGTTCACGTATTGTCGGGGGCGTATGCGGAATAATTACGGGAGCGGTTATATTGTTTATGACAGCCGTTATATTAAAGCTTTGTATTATTATGGGAAACAATGAAACGTTGTTTTTCGGTAACGAAGCCGTCGATAAAACATATATCTTCAGATATGCTTATGATTTTTTAAAACTTTAAGGAATGATTCCGAAAAGTCTGATTGTTTCAAAGAAAATAATTTATATCAGGAGTTTTATAAGTAAAGCTTATGGAACTCCGGAGAGATTTACTATATTTCCGTAAGAATATTTTACGGAGATACAGTAAAAATAATTACAGGGGGAAAAGCCTGATATGATAATGTGCAGTAAATGTAAAAAAAGACCTGCGGTTGTGTTTATTACTTCCGTTCAGGGAAACGAAAAGAAGAATGAGGGACTTTGTCTGACTTGTGCGAGAGAGCAGAAAATTCCGCAGGTATCGGAATACATGGACAAATTCGGTATTACCAATGAAGAAATAGACCAGCTTTCAGACCAGATGATGAGTATGCTTGACGGCGACAGTTTTGAAATGGGCGGTTCAGGTCTTATGCCTGACTTCCTTTCAAATATGTTCGGATTGGGTGAAATTGAAAGCAAGAATGACGACAAACCCGAAAGTATTGAATCAAAGAATAATTCAGAAAAGAAACCCAACGGTGAAAAACGTGGTCTTTTCGGTGGAAACAGACGTGAAAAGAAGTCAAAGGAACTTAAATTCCTTGGTAGCTATTGCACCAACCTTTCACAGAAAGCCGCAAACGGTGAACTTGACAATATTATAGGACGTGACAAGGAAATTGCACGTGTAGTACAGATTCTTTCAAGAAGAACAAAGAACAATCCCTGCCTTATCGGTGAACCCGGTGTAGGTAAGACTGCAATTGCGGAGGGAATTGCCCAGCGTATCAATGACGGAAACGTTCCTTTCAATCTTGCCGACAAGAAAGTATATCTACTTGACCTTACCGCACTTGTTGCAGGTACTCAATTCAGAGGACAGTTTGAAAGCCGTGTGAAAGGTCTTGTTGACGAAGTAAAGCGTGAGGGAAATATTATTCTCTTTATTGACGAAGTTCATAATCTTGTCGGTGCAGGAGATTCAGAGGGTTCTATGAACGCCGCAAACATTCTCAAACCTGCTCTTTCAAGAGGTGAGGTTCAGGTTATCGGTGCAACTACTTTCAGCGAATACAGAAAGTACATTGAAAAGGATTCCGCACTTGAAAGACGTTTCCAACCCGTAACCGTAAACGAGCCGACTGTTGAAGAAACGGTAGACGTACTTCTTGGAATAAAGAAATATTACGAAAACTACCACAGGGTGCATATTTCTGACTATTTAATCAGAGTTTGTGCCGTACTTTCAGAAAGATATATAACAGACCGTTTTCTTCCCGACAAGGCTATTGACCTTCTTGACGAAGGCTGTGCAAGAGCGTGTATACGTTCTCCCGAAATTGCCGAATACGACAAGCTTAAAAAGGAGATAGCAGTTCTTGAGGGAATGGAAAAGAGTATTTCAGAACAGAGTGAACCTGATTATCAGGCACTTGCGGAAGTAAAGGGAAAGCTTATCCACGCTCATGAAGATGAAAAGGCACTAAAGGAAAAAGCTGAAAGTGTTCAGGTAACAGAAGAAGATATTGCAAAGGTTGTTGAACTCTGGACTGGTATTCCTGCAAACAAGATTGCAGAAACCGAGTTCCTTAAAATTGCAAAGCTTGAGGGTGCATTGAAAAAGAGAGTACTCGGACAGAATGAAGCTGTTGAAACTCTTGCAAGGGCTATCAAGCGTACAAGAGTACGTCTCAATAAACGTCGTCGTCCTGCGTCATTTATCTTTGTAGGACCTACAGGTGTAGGAAAGACAGAACTTGTAAAGGCACTTGCAGAAGAAATGTTTGATTCACCCGAACCGCTTATAAGACTTGATATGACGGAATACATGGAGAAACATTCCGTTGCAAGAATGATTGGCTCGCCTCCGGGATATGTCGGATATGACGAAGCAGGACAGCTTACGGAAAAAGTCCGTCGTCGTCCTTATTCTGTAATACTTTTTGACGAAATTGAAAAAGCTCACCCTGATGTAATGAATATACTCATGCAGATTCTTGACGAGGGAAAAGTTGACGACGCACACGGAAGAACAATCAATTTTGAAAATACTATTATCTGCATGACTTCTAATGCAGGGTCGTCAGACAAATCGTTGGGTGTAGGTTTCAACAGAACCGAAAATGAAATTTCACGTGATAAGGCAATGAAAGGACTGCGTGAATTTCTGCGTCCCGAATTTATAAGCCGTATAGACGAAATAGTTGTGTTCAGACAGCTTGATAAGAAAGATTTTGCAAGTATTGCTTCACTTATGCTTGACGAAATGATTGAACCGCTTTCAGAAAAGAACATCAGCATAAGCTATGACAGCAAGGCACTTTCTCTTATTGCTGAAAAGGCTTACGGAAAACCATACGGTGCAAGAGATATACGCCGTGTAATCAGACAGGAAATTGAGGACAGAATAGCAGAAATAATAATTGAAAAAGCCTCTGAAATAAATGGCATTGACGTTTCTGCCGACGGTGATAATCTTGTTGTCAGTGCAAAGGACAAAAAGGAGCAGTAAAAAATGAAGTTGAAATTAATAGCTCTTGCATTGATTTTGTGTATGACAGCCGTTTCGTGCAGCAGTAAGGAGGATTCTTCATATACAAGTCCTGAAAGTTCGGGACAGACCTCAATAAAAGGTATAGAAAATTCAGATGAAGTTGTAAGAATCCCCGACAGTTCAACAGCTATGGAAAATAAATTCAAAGATATTCCCACAGCTGAAAGCGGACCTCTGATAAGTGTAAATAATGTTACAGCCAAAGCAGGAGAAACGGCAGAAGTAACCGTTTCTGTAAAGGGTGCTGACCTTAACTGGAGTATGTGCGGTATACATCTTACTTATCCCGAAGAACTTGATTGTGTTCTTATGGAAGAAGAAACAAATTCCGTAGAATTCAAAAAGGGAGTAGCTTCTGAATATAATACGGGTTTTATTGCTCTTGAATGTGAATGGCAGAATAATCCGCCAGAAGAACTTATCAAAAAAAATCTTAGTGCATTGTTCTTTACAGTAATGTTTAAAGGAAATCAAGGACAGGACGGGGATATTGCAACCTTCTATTTTGATGTTCCCGAAGATGCAGAGTCAGGGACAGTTTATCCTATAGGCTTCTATTATATGGAAACGGATATGTTCAGAAATTTTGAAGGTGATATGTCGCTTGAAAAATATGCTTTTGAAAACTTGCAGACAGGTTCAATAACTGTTGAATAAAGTTCCATGAATCAGTATCAGAAATATTTTGCTGAAAAACATCTTAAAAACGGAATTAACGTTCTTATAAATTATAAAGATTATATTTTATGTGAAAACTGTGATTTTTCCGTTGACGACCTTGAAGAATTATCGGAACTTATGAAAATGTTTTCAGAAATAGAAACGGATAATATATCTGTATATGTTCTTATGTACTATGATATTAGGTATTTTTATGCCGACATGATATGTATAACAGGGGATATTCCCGATATATCCGAGAAGTTTTCCGTTTTTTCTTCTGAACCTGAAATTATTACTTCTGCGGACGAAATATATCTTGAGAACTATAATGTGTATCTGCTTGAAAAACGTACACAGCGTGAAGTAAATCTCAAAGAAATGAACTGTATATATCTTTACTGGGACTGAATTGTTTTTTCGGTAAAATCTTAAAGGGGAACGAAATGTTCCCCTTTTTTACTGCATATTCTGTAATGCCATATCAACGGCATTTTTGTCAAATCCTATTACAGTAGTTTTTCCGATTACTGTAACGGGAAGCGAACACTGTCCGGTCATATTCACAACACGGCGTGAATTGAACGGCTCACGTGCGTTGATTGTACGGAAGTGTACACCCTTTTCGTCAAGATAGCGTTTCATTCGTCTGCACCATATGCAGTTTTCAGAAAAATATACCTCAACCATTTTATTCTCTCCTTTCAATAATACTGATTAGACGGTTATCTGTAATCATATTATTGTCGGATATGAATAATATTATGCACCGTTTTTTTATTTTTCTATCTGACATTTCGGATAATAATGTTCAAGAATTTCACGCCATGTTTTTCCGTCGGCTGCCATTGAGTTAGCACCGTACTGACTCATGCCCACGCCATGCCCGAAACCTCTTGTTGTTATAACGGCTGTTTCTCCGTCGTAATTTATTTCAAAACACGCTGAACGCAGTCCGAGAGCTTCTCTTATATCATTTCCGCTTACTTTAAAATCCCCTGCCATAGCCGAAAGGACGGTGCCTGAATCGGATACGGTATTTATTTTAATCCATGAAGTAAAATCTTCCGACAATGCTATTCCCGAAAACTTTTCTGCGAGTATCTGACGGAGTTCTTCTTTTTCATATCGTACTTCTTCGAGATATTTCGGTGCAGAAGTGTCATAACTGCTGTCAACGGGTACAAGATAGTCAACAGTAGTCCCCCATGCATTTTCGGCACTTTCCGTCTTTCCCGACGACATTGAATGGAATGCCGAAATAATCGGCTCGTCCCCGTAAGTAATGATATACGGCAGAACATCATTTACAGCGTCGGCTACTTTATCGTAATATACATCAAAATTATCCCCGTAATACTGCATAGCCTGATTTTTTGTGAAATAACCCTGATACTTTGAAGTGTCGTTTGAGAAATCCGCTCCGCAGAGTTCGGGAGTAGGGTCTGAACGTTCACGTATACGCTGACGTTCCGCATATGTATGTGCGGCAACCGCCTGAGCTTTAAGTGCGTCGTTCTCAAAAGTAGCAGGCATTTCCGCACATACAGCACCAATTACATAATCTTTTTCGTCAACTTCAATTATCTCGCCCGTCGAAACATCAAGAACCTTGTAAGGTTCTCCGACGTATGACGACATAATTTTACTGTCATGCTGTTTACTTTCGGAAACATTTTCGGGAACTGTTTCCGCACCTTTGGAGAAAAATACAGGCACGGCAGGAATAAAAACAATTGAAACTGCCATAAAAAGCAGTGCGGAAAAATATCTTTTCATTTTCACATATACCTCACACTAAAGTATTTGACATAATGTCCGATTTGGTGTATAATTAATTATGAATATATTTAAGGAGTGTTGTTATTATGCCATCTTTGATTTCAGGTTCCAATATTACAAATTTATGCAGTCAGCTTCATGAAAATTCCAAAATTGAACCCAATCTTTACGATAAATATCATGTTAAAAGAGGTCTGCGAAACAGCGACGGAACGGGTGTTGTTGCAGGTATAACAAATATATGTAATGTTCACGGATATGTACTTAATGAGGGGGAAATGGAAGCTATTCCCGGACAGCTTATCTATCGTGGATATAATATAAAGGATATTGTTGAAAATGTGGAGGAAGAAAACCGTTTCGGCTATGAGGAAACCGTTTTTCTTCTGCTTTTCGGTCATCTTCCTACAGAAAAGGAACTTTCACAGTTTAATTCATATATTTCTCTCAAACGTGACCTTCCGAGCGGTTTTGTTGAGGATATGATTCTGAAAGCACCTTCAAAGAATATCATGAACAAGCTTTCACGTTCCGTACTTGCACTTTATTCATATGACGACGACTGTGAAAACAAGGGTCTTGAAAACGAAATGCGTACAGCGGTAAGCCTTATTGCAAAGCTTCCCGTTATAATGACCGCAGCTTATCAGGTTAAAAGACGTGTGTTTGATAATCAGAGTATGATTATGCACCCGATTAATTATGAGGAAAATACCGCACAGTGTATTCTTTCACTTCTCCGTCCCGACAGACAGTATACCAATGATGAAGCACAGATGCTTGACCGTCTGCTTATGCTTCAGGCTGAACACGGTGGCGGTAACAATTCAACTTTCACCTGCCGTGTGCTTACTTCTTCGGGAACAGACCCTTATTCAGCATATGCTTCCGCTATATGTTCTCTTAAAGGTCCACGTCATGGTGGTGCTAATTTACAGGTTATAAATATGCTTGACAACTTCAAAGCAAATATTAAAAACTGGAACGACGAGGGAGAAGTTGCGGATTATATGCGTAAGGTTATCCGCAAGGAAGCTAACGACGGTTCAGGTCTTATTTACGGTATGGGTCACGCTGTCTATACTATTTCAGACCCCCGTGCAGTAATTCTCAAGAAAAAAGCTTTTGAACTTGCAAAGGGAAGGGAGATTGAAGCGGAGTTCCGTCTGCTTGAAACCGTTGAACGTCTTACTCCTGAAATCTTCACTGAAATCAAAGGAAGTACAAAAGCTATGTGTGCAAATGTCGATATGTATTCCGGACTTGTATACAGAATGCTCGGTATTCCCGACGAACTTTTCACACCTCTTTTTGCCGTTGCACGTATGGCTGGCTGGGCTGCTCACCGTATGGAAGAAATCCTTACGGGAAACAGAATTATCCGTCCTGCATACAAGGCAGTTGCAAAGGAAAAAGAATATATTAAAATAACTGAAAGAAAATAAAGATTCAGTTTAGTGAATAAATGAAAATCATAAAATTATTTACGGTAATTTTTACGGCTGTATTCTTTCTTACCGGTTGTGTGTTCAGTTCAAGCATTGACAACCTCATGAGACCGCCGAAACTAAGTGTTGAACAGGAACAGATTTACAGTGCATTGACAGATACGGTCGGTATGTCTATAAGTCTTAAATATCCGAAATCAGGAAAATATCTCTCGGCTTTCATAATTGAGGATATTGACGGGGACGGTGGAAATGAAGCTGTTGTTTTCTATGAAAAGACAAGCATTGCCGTTGAGGAAAATACCCTGCGTATAAATATTCTTGACCGTTCTGACGGCAAATGGCGTTCTGTCTGTGATACTCCTGCAAAGGGAGCGGAAATTGAGAAGGTAATGATTTCCAAATTAGGCTCAAATGACCGTATGAACCTTATTATAGGTAGCAGTCTTATAAATCGTTCCGAGAAGAATGTGTCAATATACAGCTATGTTGACGGCAGTATTGAGGAAACTTTTTCCGAGTCGTATTCTTTTATAGACGTTACAGACCTTGACCAAGACAACGAGAATGAATTTCTTTTGTTGTCGGGGTCTTCGTCGGGTTCACTTGCCGTTGCCGAGGCATATAAGCTTAACAGTGACGGAATATACTATAAATACAGCCGTAAACTCAGCGGTAGCTTTACCGAATTTGACAGTCTGAACTATGGTAGTATTGATGGTAGAAGAACAGGTCTTTATATAGATGCAGTTCTTGGAAACGGTCTTGTTCAGACAGATATAATTTATATGGACGATACGGGTTTGAAAAAAGTTTTTTCCACATCGGAAGAATCAATATTCACAGTAAGACCTGCCGGCTGTACGTCTTTTGATATAGACGGGGACGGTATTCTTGAAATACCTGTCCAGTCCATTTCTCCGGGTTATGAAGATGTGTCTGAAAGTGAACAGATGAAAATCACAAACTGGTATTTTGTAAATGAAGATGACAGAATGGAAAAGAAGTATTCATCATATTACAGTATAAACGACGGATATATTTTTGTATTTCCTGAAAAATGGGGAAATAAAGTTACAGTCAGACATGATTATGTGAACGACGAAATAGTTTTCTGTGCTTATGAAAACGAAGCTGTCGGACGTGAACTTCTGCGTATTTATTTTGCGGAGGATACTCCGTCGAAAGAGGACAGGATTTCAAACGGCTATATGCTTATGCGGACTAAGGGTGAGTCGGCATATCTTGCATATATACCTGTTTCGGATTATGAAGATGATGACGGTCTTTCAGTTTCGGCAGGTGATGTAGCGATTGGTTTTAAGTTCAGGGAATAGGTATAATTTGTAAAAAGGAGCTGAAAAAATTGAAACGTATTCTTATTTGTGAGGACGAGGCAACTATACGTGAATTTGTTGTTATAAATTTAAAGCGTGCAGGTTATGACGTTGTTGACGTTGACTGCGGTGAAGCTGCTCTGAGGACGTTTGAGACAGAACACGGAAATTTTGACATCGTTCTTCTTGATATAATGATGCCCGGTATTGACGGTTTTACGGTATGCAAGAAAATACGTGAAAAAAGTTCTACCATAGGCATTATAATGCTTACCGCACGTACTCAGGAAATGGACAAGGTAAGCGGTCTGATGATTGGTGCAGACGACTATATAACAAAACCTTTTTCACCGTCTGAACTTACGGCAAGGGTTGACGCTATTTACAGGCGTGTATGTATGAGTTTCATAAAAAATGAAAAACAGTCGCTTATTGAGTCAGGACCTTTTGTTCTGAATCTCAAAAGCCGTACCGTGACAAAAAACGGTGTTCCGATTGAACTGACACAGGTTGAGTATCAGATACTTGAATTTTTTATGAACAATAAGAATACCGCTCTTGACCGTGCAAGTATTCTCAATCACATATGGGGTGAAAGCTATTACGGCGACGACAAGATTGTTGACGTAAATATAAGGAGAATCCGTATGAAGATAGAGGAAGAACCGTCAAGCCCGAAGTATATTATTACTATATGGGGTTACGGCTACAAATGGAATGATACTCAGTAATGGCTAAAAAAAGTATAACAAGACGCTGGATTCTCAATAACCTTGGTGTTGTGATACTTGTCATGGTTGTATTTGACCTGATATTCATTTACGCTATACAGAGTTATTTTTACAGTTCAGCGAAACAGTACCTTGTTTCAAAAATAAATGCTGTAACAAGCGTTCTGAGTATTCACTCACAGGACAGTGCGGCAAATTTTTCGGCGGAAATGCGGAATATGCTTGAAACGTTCAACGAAAAGGACAAGATAGAACTCATGGCGATAAACTCAAAAGGCAGGGTGGTGCTTACTTCTTCGGGGTTTTCTCCTGACGAAAACACACTCATGCCCGACTATGAGGAAGCTATGGATTCGGGTGAAGGTTCATATGTCGGAAAACTTCCCGGCGGTGAAAAAATTCTTGCCGTTTCTGTTCCTGTTTCTTCATTCAACAGTGAATACAGTTCTGTGCGTATGGTTACGTCGCTTACCGAAATTGACAACACGATAAAATCAAGTGCCATTGTCGTAACGGTAGTATGTTTTGCAATTATACTGATAATTGTGATTACAGGTCTTTATTTTGCGGGTTCTATTGTAAAGCCGATACGTCAGATAAGCGGTATAGCAAGAAAGTTTGCAATAGGTGATTTTTCCGTGCGTATCAGCAACAACAGCAACGACGAAATAGGTGATTTGTGCATGGCGATAAATCACATGGCAGACGAACTTTCCAATGCCGAAGCGATAAAGAACGAGTTTATTTCTTCTGTTTCACACGAACTGAGAACACCTCTTACCGCTATAAAAGGCTGGGCTGAAACTCTTATGATTGACAGTGAATCAAATCCCGATACTGTCAGAAAAGGCGTGGGCGTTATAGTAAACGAAACAGAACGGCTTTCACAGATGGTTGAGGAACTGCTTGATTTTTCACGTATGCAGAGTGGTCACTTTACGCTTCAGGCGGCTAATATGGATATACTCGCAGAACTCGGTGACGCAGTTCTTATCTACAGCGACAAGGCACGGCGTGAGGATATAAAAATAATATACAACGACCCCGAAATGTTGCCGTTTGTTTTCGGTGACAAGAACCGTATAAGACAGGTTTTTATAAATGTAATTGACAATGCGGTAAAATATTCGTCAGCAGGTGATACAGTAACTATAAATGCGTCTAAAGCGGACGGAAACGTTATAGTCACTGTTTCTGATACGGGCTGTGGCATAAAGGAATCAGACCTTTCAAAAGTAAAGACAAAATTCTATAAGGCTAATCATACAAGGCGTGGCTCAGGCATAGGTCTTGCGGTTGCGGACGAAATTATTGCCATGCATGAGGGAACAATGGAAATTTCCAGTGCAGGAGAAGGTAAGGGAACAACAGTGAAAATTACACTTCCTGCCAAAACACAGTAGGAGAAATTAGATGGGAAAAAATAACGATTCACAGTGTTGTGAAAAATTCAAATCAAAAATAGGCGGACAGGCTCTCATTGAGGGAATAATGATGCTTGGTCCAAACAAGGGAGCAATGGCGTGCAGACTTCCCGACGGCTCTATAGACCTTGAAACATGGGACGAAAACAACGGAAAAAATGCACCATGGTACAAGAAAACCCCGATTGTCAGGGGGTGTGTAAGCTTTGTCACATCTATGACAAAGGGATATAAATACATGATGAAGTCCGCCGAAAAACAGCTTACCGAAGAAGAAAAGGCGGAAGAAGAAAATTCGGGAATATTCGACATTGTAATGTATATAGGTATGTTGATTGGTATAGTTCTAGCACTGGGACTGTTTATATTTCTGCCGAAAATAATTATAGGTCTTATTTCGGGAATTGAAGAACACAGAATAGTCCGCTCCGTACTGGAGGGCATTGTAAAAATAGCGATTTTCGTGACATATATGGCTTTGGTGAGCCTTATGAAAGACATACGTCGACAATATGAGTATCACGGTGCGGAACACAAGACTATTGCCTGTCATGAAGCTGAACTTCCCCTGACGGTTGAGAACGTCCGAAAGCAGTCACGTTTTCATAAAAGATGCGGAACAAGTTTTATATTCATTGTTCTTATAGTGGGAATATTCGTTATGTGCTTTGTACCTTTTACGGTGACATGGCAGAGAATAGTTGCGTCACTTGTACTTCTTCCGCTTATTGTCGGAATATCGTATGAATGTATAAGACTTGCGGGAAATCACGATAATCTTTTTACAAGAATACTCTCCGCTCCCGGACTTGCAATGCAGAGAATAACAACCCGTGAACCCGATGACAGTATGATTGAAATTGCCATAGCTGCTATGAAACCGTGTATTCCTGCGGATAAGGAGGAGGACAAGTGGTAAGCCGTGAGATGCTTTTCAGGGAATGTGTTTCGCTGATGGATAAAAACGGTATTGATTCGTCATATTTCGACACACTTTGTATTTTTCAGGACATTCTCGGTGACAAAAATCCACTTTTCAGACCTGCGGAAATTGTTCCCGACGATAAGAAAGAAATTATTTTCAATCTTGTAAAAAGACGAACAGAGGGTTATCCTTTGCAGTATCTTCTCGGACAGTGGGAATTTTACGGATATACTTTCAGAGTAAATGAAAATGTTCTGATACCTCGTCCCGATACGGAAACCATTATTGAAAATATTCTTGAAATATGCAGAAAAAATAATCTGAAATCGCCTAAAATAGCCGACTTGTGTTCGGGAAGCGGTTGTATTGCGATTACCCTTAAAAAACAGATTCCCGATTCAGAAGTATATGCCGTTGAGATTTCGGAAAAGGCGGTTGAAATAATCGGGGAAAATGCTGAACTTAACAAAGCGGATATTCATATAATAAATGCTGATGTACTGAAAAAGGAAACGGTTGAAAGTCTGTCAGGTCTTGACATAATAGTCTGTAATCCGCCTTATCTCACTCAATATGATATGGACACTTTGCAGAAAGAAGTTACATTTGAACCTGAACTTGCACTTTTCGGCGGTGATGACGGTCTTGATTTTTACAGGGAGATAACTTCCTTATGGAGAGAATCACTTAAAAATAACGGTTGGCTTGCCTATGAATTTGGTGACGGACAGCATGATGACGTAGGAAAAATCCTGCATAAAAATAATTTTTATAATATAACATTCAGCCGTGATACCCAGAATATTATAAGAACAGTTACGGCTCAGAAACAGGAGGATATGTAATGGCTAAAAAGGAACTTGCGAAAAAGGCTTCCGTTGTACGTGTTACAACGAGAGAGGACAGAAAAACCGCACTTGAAGGTGCATTAAAGATGATTGAAAAGAAATACGGTGCAGGTGCTGTAATGCGTCTGGGACAAACAAAAACCCTCAACGTTGACGCTATTCCTACCGGTTCCATGACTCTTGATATGGCTTTGGGTATAGGCGGAGTTCCGAAGGGACGTATTGTTGAGATTTACGGTCCTGAAAGTTCAGGTAAGACTACAGTTGCACTTTCTGTTATTGCTCAGGCACAGAAACTGGGTGGTGAAGCTGCTTTTATTGACGTTGAACACGCTTTAGACCCTGTTTATGCAAAGGCTCTTGGTGTAAATACTGACGACCTGCTTGTTTCCCAGCCTGACAGCGGTGAGCAGGCACTTGAAATTGCCGAGGCTCTTATACGTTCAGGTGCTATTGATGTAATTGTCATTGACTCTATAGCCGCTATGACTACCCGTGCGGAAATTGACGGCGATATGGGCGATTTGCACGTAGGACAGCTTGCACGCCTTATGTCGCAGGCAATGAGAAAGCTTACAGGTGCAATTTCAAAATCAAACTGTGTTGCAATATTTATAAATCAGATTCGTGAAAAAATCGGTGTTATGTACGGAAATCCCGAAACAACTCCGGGTGGTCGTGCATTAAAATTCTATTCTTCTGTACGTATAGAGGTAAGAAAAGGTGAAGTTATCAAGGCTAATGGTGAGATTATTGGTGCATCGACACGCTGTAAGGTTGTAAAGAATAAAGTCGCACCGCCTTTCAAAGAAGCAACTTTTGATATGATGTACGGTCAGGGAATTTCAAGAACGGGTGAAGTACTTGACATGGCTGTTGAACTTGAGGTTATCAAAAAAGGCGGTTCGTGGTTCAGCTATAAAGACCAGAAACTTGGTCAGGGACGTGACAATGTAAAGGAACTTCTGAAAAATGATGAAGCTCTCATGAAAGAAATTGAGAAGCAGATTCTTGCACGCAGGGAAGAAATGCTGAATAACAACTCTGAAAAAAGTCAGCCGAAAAAGACAGATATGGTTTCAGAGGCAGAAACAGATGATGAAGACATTCTTGCAGATATTGATGAGGATTTTGAGGAGTTCACACCTGCTGAGTAATAATGAAAGTAACTTCTGTTAAAATTTATAAGGGTACTACCTATGAGGCGGAGATAGACGATACAAGAAAAATCTATCTCCATGCCGATATTATAGCTGATTTTGATATTCATGAGGGTATGGAACTTGAACGCAGTGAACTGAAAAAAATCATATATGCGTCAAATTTCAGGCGTGCATATCAGTATGCTTTGTACTGTTTGGATTACCGTGATTATTCTGCAAAAGAAATGCGTGAAAAGCTTGTAAAGACTTACAGGAACGAAAGCTTGTGTGGTGCGGTTGTAAAGAAGCTTGAAAGTGCGGGAATAATTGACGACGAACGCTATGCGGAAAAGCTTGCGGTCAGGTATGTTGAGGCGAGAAAATACGGTTTTCGTCGTGCAAAGCATGAAATTATAATGAAAGGCATAGACGAATATCTTGCGGAGGATATTCTTCTGCCTTATGAGGAAAGTTTCAGTGAAAATCTTGCTCATCTTATTGAAACAAAATATTCCCGTCTGCTTACAGACAGGAATGACAGAAAATCAATAGAAAAAGTCAAGAGTTCTCTTGTAAGGTACGGATATGGTTTTGACGAGATAAACCGTGCAACAGGAGAATATTTTGACAACAGGGAGGATTAATATATGCCGATAAAAGTCGGAATGGTGTCTCTTGGCTGTTCAAAGAATCTTGTTGACTCCGAGAGAATGTTGTACAAATTAAAAAGTCATGGATATAAGCTTGTGACAGAGCCGGGACTTGCTGATGTTGCCATTGTGAATACCTGTGGTTTTATACAGTCTGCAAAGGAGGAGGCTATTGAAACTATTCTTGAACTTGCAAAACTCAAAGCAGACGGCACACTTAAAAAAATCGTTGTTACAGGCTGTCTTTCAGAACGCTATAAGGAAGAAACTGCTGAACTGTTTCCCGAAGCCGACGCTGTTATAGGTATCGGAAACAACAAGGATATAGTCGATGTACTTGACCATGTTATGAAAGACGAAAGATATATAAATTTTGCCCCTAAGCTCAATGCAGAACTTACGGGAGAAAGAATTATTTCAACACTTCCGTTTTTTGCTTATCTCAAAGTGGCTGAGGGCTGTTCAAACTGCTGTACTTACTGTGCGATTCCGCAGATAAGAGGAAAATTCCGCAGTGTTCCCATGGAGGAAGTAATTAAGGAGGCAGAATGGCTTGCACAGAGCGGTGTTACGGAACTTATCGTTATCGCACAGGATACCTCACGCTATGGTGAAGATTTATACGGAGAATCAAAACTCCCCGAACTTCTCCGCCGTCTCTGTAAGATAGACGGTATACACTGGATTCGCACGCTTTACTGCTATCCTGAAAGAATTACTGACGAACTTCTTGAAACAATTGCAGGTGAAGAAAAGCTTGTCAAGTATCTTGAAATTCCGATACAGCACTGCAATGGTGAGATTCTTGACCGTATGAACCGCTGGGGCGACCGTGAAAGTCTTGAAAACCTCTTTGCACATATCAGGGAAAAAGTGCCGAATGTTATTCTGCGTACCACTCTTATTACGGGATTTCCGACCGAAACAGAAGAACAGTTCACGGAACTTTCTGAATTTGTAAACAAGGTGAGATTTGACAGACTTGGCTGTTTTGCGTACTCTCAGGAGGAGGGAACAAAAGCAGGCGAATTTGAAGGACAGATTGACGATGAAGTTAAACATCATCGTGCAGACATTATTATGGAACAACAGATGTTGATAAGTGCCGAAAACAATGAAAAACTTCTCGGAAAGGAACTTGAAACCGTTGTTGAGGGATTTGACCGTTTCGGTGAATGTTGGTTCGGACGCACTCAGCTTGACGCACCCGATATAGACGGAAAAGTTTTCTTTACTTCTGAAAAGTCACTTTCAGTCGGTGAATACGTTAAAATAAAGATTACTGATACACTTGATTATGATTTAATCGGAGAGGTGATAGCTTAATGAACCTGCCAAACAAACTTACTTTGCTTAGAGTTTGTCTTATTCCTTTTTTCCTGCTTTTTATTTACTGGAAAGTGCCGTTTCATTTTCTGATAGCCCTTGTTATTTTTGCGGGTGCTTCAATTACAGACGCTCTTGACGGAAAAATTGCAAGAAAACGGAATCTTGTCACGAATTTCGGAAAATTTCTTGACCCCCTTGCTGATAAAGTTCTTGTCATTTCGGCACTGACCGTTTTTGTGGAACTTTCCGAGATAAATATGGGTGCAATACCTCTTATCATAATAAGTGCAAGGGAATTTATGGTTTCGGGACTCAGACTGCTTGCCGCCGACAGCGGTGTAGTGGTAGCCGCAGGAATGTGGGGAAAACTCAAAACAGCTTTTACAATGGTTTCAATAGTTGTTGCACTTGTATGGCTTAGTGTCTGTCTTGATTTTGATTTCAATATTGCTGACGGCTTGAAAAATGCAATGGACAATATAGTTATTCCGGTGCTTATATGGATTTCAACAGCACTTACAGTAATTTCGGGTGGTGTTTATCTTAAAGGTTACTGGCATCTTATTGATTCAGACAAATAAAGGAGGTTTCTTATGAAACACTGTGCAGGACATATAAAATATCTTATTGCAATAAAGGAACTTTCCGACGTCGATGAATACGTCCGATGTGTAAGTATTTCACGTCATCTTGGCGTATCACGTCCGAGTGTAAGTAAAATGCTCCGCTGTCTTGCCAACTGTGGTCTTGTATATGAAGATTTCTGCAACAGCGTTGTGCTTACTGCCGAAGGTGAAAAAGCTGTAAACGAGATATTTTCAACTTTTCACGAGATATATACGTTTTTTCATAATTTTCTCAAACTTCCGCCGGAAGAAGCTCACGACCATGCTGTGAAGTTTGTGACTGAATTTCCGCAGGACACCTGTGAACGTCTGAAAGGAATTGTGAAGCGTACAATCAAGAGAAAGAACTGATATTATTATAAAAGACCGGATTTTATATAAATTCGGTCTTTTTTTGGCTGTATACCGTATGTCAAAGAATATTTGCGTCAATGCAAAAGACTGTTTGCTTTACTTTTCAGACGGGTGGTTATATAATAAACTCAAAGGAGGTGATAACGGTGAACATAGGTAAATCAATACGCCGTATCAGAACGGAGAATAATATGTCACAGGAAGATTTCGCAAAAATATTTTTTGTGACACGTCAGACTGTTTCAAACTGGGAATGTGAGAAAAGTTATCCCGATTTGAATACTATTGTAAAAATAAGTGACAGGTTTGAAATTTCACTTGACACACTTTTAAAGGAGGATAAAGAAATGGTAAATGATATTTCGGAAAAAACAACACTCGGTCTGAAATGGAATAAAATCCGACAGACTGTATTTATTGTAATAAGTGTAATTATAATATGTGCAGTGGTGTCACTGACAGTTTACGGCATAATATGGCACGTCAGGAAAAACAAGCTTGAAAATCATTTCAACGGTTCAATATCTTCGCTTGGATTTTCGGAAACTGATGAACGTTATTATGTTATGGAAAATAACAGTGTCAGTTATATTCTGCCACATCAGGAAATGCCGTCTTTTTGGGATTTTTCAACGGATTTTCACGCAAAACATCTTGATTGCGGTTATGAAACTGATTTGTGCGGTATTAATGTACGGATTTCAGGAAATATGTATTCATTGAAAATCACAGACAAGGAAAACGGTGAAGATTATTATGTTGACATTGACGGAAAAGGGAATCTGTTGTCTGTCGGAAACTTGCCTGAATTTGTGGAAAAACAGTACTATGATAATGAGAATATCATTAAAAGTATTTTAGAAAACGGAAATAAAATATATAATAAAGTTTATATGGATTAAAAAAGGACGGTTTTAAACCGTCCTTCTGATTTTACATGGCATTTCTGTTTTCAAGAGCCTTGTAAAGCGTTACTTCGTCCGCATATTCAAGAATCCCGCCGACGGGAAGTCCGAATGCAAGACGTGTGACTTTTATTCCGAGAGGTTTTAAAAGTCCTGCGATGTACATAGCGGTTGCGTCACCTTCAACAGTAGGGTTTGTAGCCATTATTACTTCCCTTATATTTCCCTGTGAAATACGTGAAAGCAGTTCTTTCACACGGATTTTATCGGGAGTAATGTTGTCCATAGGTGAAATAAGTCCGTGCAGGACATGATAAACACCGTTGTATTCCCTTGTGCGTTCAAATGCCGTAACGTCCTTTGGAGTTTCGACAACGCATATAATGCCTTTGTCACGTTCTTCAGCCGAGCATATCGGACAAATTTCCCTTTCGGTGAGATTCTGACAGCATTTACAGCTGTGAACATTCCGTTTAGCGTCGATAAGAGCCTTTGCGAAATCCTCAACGGCTTCGTCCTCCATAGACATCACATAATAGGCAAGTCGCTGGGCGGTTTTCATGCCGATACCGGGGAGAGAAGCGAATTTTTCGGCGAGAACGATAAGGGGGAGTGCGTTATGGTCAGCCATTTAGAAAAGTCCGGGAATGGAGACACCGCCGGTAATCTTGCTCATTTCGGCTTCTGTAGTGGATTCCACGTTATTGATAGCTTCGTTTACCGCACTGATGATTAAGTCCTGAAGCATATCAATATCTTCGGGGTCAACCACTTCGGGCTTGATGCTGAGCGACTTGATGGTTTTCTTTCCTGTGATAACAACTTCCACAGCACCACCGCCTGCTGTAGCGGAAAATTCTCTTTCCTCAATATCTTCCTGAAGCTCAGTAATCTGGTCCTGCATTTTCTGAGCCTGTTTAATCATCTGATTCATGTTCTGAGCATTTCCGCCCACATTTCTTGGGATTCTTGCTTTCATTTTTAAATCTCCTTTAGATAAGTTTTATTGATTATTATCAACAGCCGTTTCAATGCTGTTGTCTTTTGCTTTCTGAATAAGCATTTCCGCCATACTTTTCTGTTCTTCAACGCTCGTTGTACAACGTGCTTTTATAACATAACGCTGTCCGAGAATCTTGTTTATAGTGTCACCGAGTGACACGGCATAGTCCTTGTTATTCCTGAAAATCTGTATAAAAAAGCGGTTTACCGCAGTAATAAAAATCACATTACCTGCTGTAAGGGCATAAGAACCTTCAAGAGCAGCTGCAAGGTCGGGCTTGACTTTTTTGAGTTCCTCAACAATCTCGTCCCAGCGTGAACACGGAATCATGTCATCATTTTTGATTTTTCCTATGTCGATATTCGGAACAGGTTCGGTATCACGTGCAGGACTTCCTGCAGTAAGGACTTCGGACTTTTCTGACTGTTTCGGAGCGGAATAATTTCCGACAGAAACAGCACTCAATTTATTTTCCAACTGTTTTATTTTATCATAAATTTCAGAATTGTCAATAGTCTGCTGAGTATTATTTTTGTTTCCGCAGAGTTTTATAAGCGTCATTTCAAATTCAACACGCCTGTTCATGACCTTTGTCATATTTTCACGGCATTTCTGCAAAACGGAAAGATTATCCATAATTTTTTCGAGAGTGGTTTTTTGTGCAAGGTCATTCAGCTTTTCCATTTCTTCGGGCATACATACGATAAGATTTCCTGCGGTCTGCGGTGAAACCTGAATAAGCATGATATTTCTGAGCTGGGTTATAAGTTCCTCACAAAGCCTTGTAAGGTCTTTTGACATATCATAAAGATTTCCCGTAACAGAAAGAGCCTTTGCGGTATCCTGAGAAGCTATAGCGTCAAGAATTTCGTAAAGATAATCACGTCCTGCGATACCTGCTGCATTTGAAACTGTTTCGGCATTTATCACATCGGCACATACTGAACACTGGTCAAGAAGTGAAACAGCGTCACGCATACCGCCGTCGGCAAGTTTTGCAATAAGGTCAGCACCGTCTTTTGTTAGATTAAGTTCTTCCTGTTCGGATATATATTCAAGCCGTGAGGCAATATCTTCGGGACGTATGCGACGGAAATCATACCGCTGACAACGTGATGCGATAGTTGCAGGAACTTTATGAATTTCCGTTGTGGCAAGAATAAACATAACATACGGCGGAGGTTCTTCCATAATTTTCAGCAGGGCATTAAATGCACTTGTTGAAAGCATATGCACTTCGTCTATGATGTATATTTTGTATGCACTTCTTTCCGGAGTGTAGACAGCAGCGTCACGCAAATCACGTATATCGTCAACACCGTTGTTTGAAGCAGCGTCAATTTCAACTATATCGGTAAGAGAACCGTTGTCAGCGTCACGGCATATGTCACATTCGAGGCACGGATTACCGTTTTTCATGTTACGACAGCTTACAGCTTTGGCAAGTATTCTTGCACAGGTTGTCTTACCTGTTCCCCTTGAACCCGTAAAAAGATAGGCATGAGCGGTTTTTCCGCCTGTAATCTGATTTTTAAGGGTATCGGTTATATGTTGCTGGGATATGACATCATCAAAAGTCATAGGTCGCCATTTGCGGTAAAGAGCCTTATACATCAGATTGCTTCCTTTCGTCAGGTTTATCGGGAAAATTCTACAAGAAAAAATTCCGGCACATAGATGTGCAGGCTTACTGCGGCACACAAAACAATCCGCTTAATGCTGCTCGGTCTCCCGCCTGACATGGTTCACGGGGTCTTGTTGCACAGGGCCCGCACATCTATATTCCGGAATTTCATTTCTGAAATAACAGAGCAGACGTATGCTCTAATTTATATAATAACATAAAATTTTTGTTTTGTCAAGTGTTATTTCATCATGGAAGTGGACAAAATAAGGTTTTTGTGTTATAATAATGTCAAGTAATTTATCCAAGACAATAAAATTCCCCTGATTTTTTCATCTGTGCGTTATTATTGACAGTATGTGCCAATTATGGTATAATAAGACAAAATACACTTCATTATATTTTTTAAGAAAGGAAAAAATAATGGATAACAGTATTAATACAGAAAAAATAATGTCTGAAATAAGACTTGAAATAAAAAATAAGAATATAAGTGCGGATATTCCCTGTTTTGAAGATATTCCGTATAAAAATCCCGACGGAGTTCCGTTTTCAAAAAACCTCGATAAAGCCGTTGAACATCTTCGTTCACGTTCATATATACAGCCATATCACCGTATATGCGGAAACCCTGTCAATGTCTTTTTGAAAAAGTCTGTCAGAAAAATAATAAAATTCCATACTGAACCAATAGTATCAGAACAGAATAATTTCAACGCTTCCGTCGTCAATACAGTAACTTTACTGCGAAATACTCAGAAACAGCTTATAAAACGTATCGAAAAGCTTGAAAAGGAAAACAACGAATTAAAAATAAAACTTTACGGAGAAACAAAATGAGAGTTATACAGCTTTTGCCTACAGTTTCTTACGGTGATGCAGTTAGCAACGACGCACTTGCACTTGACCACATTATCTGCGGAATGGGTATTGAAACAGGAATATATGCCGAGATAACAGGAAAAAATCTTCCAAAAGGCAAAGTTCGGAAAGTCGGACAACTTAAAAATCTGAAAAAAGACGATGTAATTATTTATCATATGTCAACAGGCAGTGAACTTAATTTCAGTCTTGAAAGACATAAATGCCGTAAAATGATGATTTACCACAATATTACTCCGCCTGATTTTTTCCGTCCGTACAGTCATGAAGCTTATGCCCTTACCAATTACGGATATGAGGGACTCGATTTTCTGCGTGACCATGTTGAATACTGTCTTGCCGATTCTGAATACAACAAATCAGAACTTCTGAAACACGGCTATAAATGCCCTGTTGATATAAGACCTGTTCTTATACCTTTTAATGATTACAGACAATCTCCCGATTCCGAAACAATAAGAAAATACAATGACGGAAAAACAAATATTATTTTTGTCGGCAGAATTGCTCCAAACAAGAAACAGGAAAATATTATAAGGTCTTTTTACTTCTATAAAAAAATAAATCCTGAATCAAGACTGATTCTTGTTGGGTCTTACGCAGGAATGGAAAACTATCATGAACGTCTTGAAAACTATGTCAAGACTCTCGGACTCAGTGATGTTATATTTACAGGTCATGTAAAATTCAGTGAAATTCTTGCATATTACCGAATTGCAGACATTTTTCTCTGCATGAGCGAACATGAGGGTTTTTGTGTACCGCTTACGGAAGCAATGTTTTTCAATGTTCCGATAATTGCCCTTGACGCTGGTGCAGTGGCGGACACTCTCGGCGCAAGCGGTATTCTCCTCCCCGACAACGACCCCGTCTTTGCTTCGGAAATGATTGAATATACAGTAAAAAACAGCGATTTCCGCAAACACATAATATCGGGACAGAAAAAAAGACTTGCTGATTTTTCGTACAAAAAAACAGGCAGACTTTTCCGTTCGCAACTGAAAAAATTTATAGACGGCAGGTAATTTAATATGAAAAAAATCGGATTTGTCACTTCATGGTACGGTGATGATATTTCGGGCGGTGCAGAAGCAATGCTCCGTGACCTTACAGAAAATCTTCACAAGCAGAACATTCCCGTTGAAATTCTCACAACTTGTGTAAAGGATTTCAGGTCAGACTGGAATAAAAATTATTACCGTGAAGGAACTTCAATAAATAAAAACGGTATAACAGTAAGACGTTTCAGGGTAAGAAAAAGAAATACAGACGCTTTCAATCAGGTAAATATCAAGTTTATGAAAAATATTCCCGTAACGATAGAAGAAGAAAAAATCTTCCTGCATGAAATGGTAAACAGTACCGCACTTTACCGCTATATGAAAGAAAATTCAGAAAATTACTCACTCTTTGTATTTATTCCGTATATGTTTGGTACAACTTACTGGGGAATGAAACTTTTTCCCGAAAAATCAGTGATTATTCCATGCCTGCATGATGAACCTTATGCCTACATGAAACACTTCAGAAAATTGTTTCCACAGTCTGCCGGAATGGTTTTCAATTCAGAACCCGAAAAACAACTTGCCGAAAAAATTTATGATTTGCACAATACAAAAACTCTTACCGCAGGTATCGGAATGAATACGGATATTACAGCAAAACCGGAAAATTTCCGTAAAAAGTACAATATAAAAGAACCGTTCATACTATATGCGGGTCGCAAAGACAAAGGAAAAAATATTGATACGCTGATTAAATATCATAACGAATATATCAGACAAAACAATAAAAATCTCCGTCTTGTACTCATAGGCGGAGGTGAAACCTTAAAAGGCAGAAATATCATTGATTTAGGATATATTTCCCAACAAGACAAATACAACGCAATGAGTGCCTGTGAATTTCTTTGTCAGCCGTCGGTGAATGAGAGTTTTTCACTTGTTATCATGGAAAACTGGCTGTGTAAAAGACCTGTTCTCGTTCACGATGGTTGTGAAGTAACAAAAAATTTTGCTTCAGAAGCAGACGGCGGACTTTATTTCAGAAATTATCCTGAATTTGAAGCCTGTACGGACTATCTGCTGAAAAACAGCAAAGTTTCCGAAATTATGGGACTAAACGGCATGGAATATGTAAAATCACATTTCACACATGATATTGTCACTCGGAAATATATAGAATTTTTTAAAGAAATATCAAATAAAAATTAAGGAGAATTCTTTTTATGAACGTTAAAGAATCACTTCTCGAAACTCTCGCAGAATCAAACGGCGAATACATTTCGGGTGCATTACTTGCCGAAAAGCTCGGAGTAAGTAGAAATGCAGTATGGAAAGCCGTTAAATCCCTCGAAACAGAGGGTTATTCAATAGAAGCGGTGACTTCACGGGGCTACAGACTTACCGCAGAAAACAACCGTCTTTCAGACAAACTTATAAACGCTTTTCTGAAAACCGAAAAACTCGGAAAAAAAATAATTGTACTTGATGAAACTGATTCAACCAATAATACAGCAAAGGAACTTGCCTCGTCAGGTGAGGAACATGGTACAGTCATTGTTGCCGATATGCAGACAAGCGGAAAAGGTCGTCTTGGCAGGAATTTTGTGTCGCCGAAAGGCAAGGGACTTTATATGAGTGTTATAATACGTCCCGATTTCAGTATAGAAACAGCGTCACTCATAACATCAATGGTGGCGTGTGCCACAGCGTGTGCGGTAGAAAAACTCTGCGGACATGATGTAAAAATAAAATGGGTCAACGACCTCTATATGAACGGCAGAAAAATATGCGGAATACTTACAGAAGCTTCATTCGGTCTTGAAATGAAATCGCTTGACTATGCGGTTATCGGTATAGGAATAAATGTAAGAAGTGCGGAGGGAAGTTTCAGCAGGGATTTAAGAGTTTCGGCAACGTCGATTGAGGACGAAACAGGTCTTAAAATCGATAGAAACAGGCTTTGTGCGGAAGTTATAAACAATCTTGAAAATTATCTTGCCGAAATCGAAAACCGCAACTATATCCGTGAGTACAGAAACAGGGAACTTCTTACGGGAAACACGATAACAGCAAATGTAAACGGCAGTACTATAATAGCTTTTGCGGAAGGAATCGATGACAAAGCAAATCTTATTGTAAAGCTACCCGACGGAACTATAAAGCATCTTAATTCAGGAGAAGCCAACCTCTGTCGTGTAATAGAATAAAAAATTTTTATATTCGCAAAAAAGGACGGTTTTCCCGTCCTTTTTTGGTTATAATATAAACAGTGGCTATTTACATGAAAAGTAATTCCGCACCGCTGTTGTCACGGAAAGAACAGACGGCACAATTACAGGCATTATTCTTTCCTTGTACATATCACTTATCGGCATTAAAGTGAAATTATCAGTCCAGCCGTTGCGGTCGGCATGATTTACAAGACGATAAAGCATCATCATACATAAAATAAAGCCCGTAAATGACAATACAACCGAAATAATATCAAGAGTCTTTTTACGGAAAAGACTGAACACTGTCCCTGAAACCATAAGTATTCCCGATATAATAAAGAAAATTCCTGTCTGCATAATATAACGCCCATAGCTTTCACGATTAAAGACAAGTCCTGCTCCTGTCATTATTACCATAAAAAAAGACCATATCAAAGCAGAGATAACAAGCAGTATTTTAAAAAAAACTGCAATATATTTTTTTGATTTTTCTGACATTTTTGGAAACTCCTTGTAAATATGCAGGGATTAGCATTAAAATCTGCGGATAATTCTCATTTATAAATCCACAGGTCTGACATATAATAACTCTGTTCTCACTCTGAGAATAAAAGAAAGGAAAAACAGAATGCGAATCAAAAGAAAAATCATTCAAAGTACTGCGGTTTTATTATCTGCCGGTATGCTTGGTTTATTCGGAACTGCCGAATATTATTCGGTTCATCTTCCTTCGTCACTCACTAAAGAAACGGGAAGTGAAATAAAAATAGCCGAATATCCTGAAATATCCTGCTGTAATTATCCTTCGGGCATTATTCCTGCTTCAAAAAACGTCTCGGGAACAAGCATGGCAACTCTTACACTTTTCGGTGCAATTCCAGTAAAAAACATTGAAGTCTATGAAGCAGAAGCTCCCACATTCGTTGTCGGCGGAAATCCTTTCGGAATAAAACTTCTGATGGACGGCGTTATGGTGACTGAACTGGGAGAAATTGAAACCGAAAACGGTGAAAAAATCTGTCCTGCAAAAAATGCGGGAATAGAAGTCGGAGACGTTATAAAATCAGCCGACGGAAAAAACATAACTTCAAATGACGAATTACAGAAAATTATAAGCGAAAGCGACGGCAATAAAATAAAACTGATTATAAACCGTAAAGAAAAAGATTTCCCTGTATTTTTAAAACCTGAATACTCTGAATCTTCAGGGAGCTGGCGTGGCGGAATGTGGGTGCGTGACAGCATTGCAGGAATAGGTACAATGACTTTCTTCAATAAGACAACAGGAGAATTTGCGGGTCTCGGTCACCCTGTATGCGATTCCGATACGGGCGAACTTGTCCCTATTTACAGCGGTGAAGCCGTTCCCGTTGAAATAACAGACGCTAAAAAAGGTTCAAAGGGTATTCCCGGAGAACTTCACGGACAATTTATGTACGGAGGAAGTTTCGGCATATTAAACCGCAACAATTCATGCGGTGTATACGGTATGCTCTCTGAATCTGCCGTGCAGTCTCTTTCCGTGAACTGTGAACAGTATAAAATGGGTTACAGACAGGACGTAAAGACAGGAAAGGCTGAAATTTTAACGACTGTTTCAGGTGATATTCCTAAGAAATACACTGTTGAAATTGAAAAAATAGACTATAACAGTGCTGAAAGTACAAAAAATATGGTAATACGCATAACCGACAAGGAACTTTTAGACCTGACGGGCGGAATTGTTCAGGGAATGAGCGGAAGTCCGATTATTCAGGACGGTAAGCTTATAGGTGCGGTTACTCACGTTTTTGTTTCAGACCCCACAAAAGGATATGCAATCTTTGCGGAAAATATGGCGGAATACCTTAAAGGATAATTTTTCGTCCATAAAAACAAAAGCGGGCGTTACAGCAGCGTAACGCCCAAAAATCCGGGATTGATTATCTGTTTTCTTCGCTGAATCCACTGTCAACGAGTTCGATAAGAGCATCAACTGCTGCTCTTTCATCTGCACCGTCTGCGATAACCTTTACGTTTGTACCGCCTACAATGCCGAGTGAAAGGATACCAAGTAAGCTCTTGGCATTTACTCTACGCTCTTCCTTCTCAATCCAGATAGATGACTTGAATTCGTTAGCCTTCTGAATGAAGAAGGTAGCCGGTCTTGCATGAAGTCCAACCTGATTCTTAACCATTACTTCTCTGACAAACATATACAACTCTCCTATTCTCTATATTGTACTCTCTCTATAGAGTACCTCACGCAAATATATTTCAATTGCTGATATTAATTATACATTCAAAAATCCGCATAGTCAACGGATTTTTTTTTTAAAACGCCCACTTTTCATTAATTTCTACATTTAGTTTAAATGTGAGAGTTATTTTTTCGGTTTGCTTGTTGATATTCACCACAAAAAGATTTAACATAAATTGTTGAACTCCAACAATTTTCCACATATTATTATGTGAAATATTTCTAAACGGAATTTAGTTTTAATACTATACTTATTGTTTACCTTTATTGTAAATATCAAGCAAATCGGGACGGCGTTCCGCAGTAATTTCAATACTTTTCTCAAGTCTCCATTTTTCTATATTTTTATGATGCCCCGACAACAGCACCGGCGGAACACTTTCCCCCTCCCATACTTCAGGACGTGTATACTGCGGATATTCAAGCAGACCGCTGTAAATACTTTCATCTTTGAAACACATCTCGTCTGAAAGCACACCGTCACACATTCTTGCAACAGCGTCAACAACAGTCATTGCAGGAATTTCACCGCCTGTAAGCACATAGTCGCCTATGGAAATTTCCTCGTCAACTATCCTGTCAATAATTCTCTGGTCAACACCCTCATAGTGACCGCATATTATAAGAATATTATCCATTTTGGAAAGTTCAATTGCTTTCTGCTGATTGAAAACCTTTCCTTTCGGCGACATATATATAGTATGCGGTTTACTGCCGATTTCGTTACAAACCGCTTTGTAGCAGTTATAAATCGGCTCACACTGCATAACCATTCCCATTCCTCCGCCATATGGAGTATCATCAACACGGCGGTGCTTGTCCTGTGTATACTCTCTTATCTGACGACAGTGGACTTCTATTTTTCCCGCTCTCCTTGCACGTCCAACAATACTCTCACCGAGTACCGCTTCGCACATTTCAGGAAAAAGTGTAGCTATTTCTATTCTCATTTATTCCTCCGTAATTTCAATTGATTTAAGTATCTGTTTTGCAGTTTCGGGATTTTCTGTCCTTACCAGTACACTATATTCAGTATTATATTTTCCTGCCCGATAAATCTCAATTATATGCTCAGTATCATTTTTTTGAGTTTCATATTCATATATAAAGCCCTCTGCACAGTTATTTTCAAAGCTGTAAACATGACTGCATTTGTCCTGTCCGGCAAGAAGTTCCTTAGAAACAGCAAGACGCAGAAAAGTTTCGGCAAGTTCCTTGTCCCTCATATTGAAATCATCTGTATTCAAACTTAAACCCAATTTCTGAAATTCATACAACGACTGCGGAACATCTTCATTAATATAACTGCAAAAAGGTTTAAGTTCATCGTAACTCAATTCTGATGCATTGTATTCAGAAACATCAGACGGTTCATAGAACATAATAACTGTGTTATAATTTTGTTCTTCTCCGCAGACATAGATTTCCACAGAAGAATCAGGATTTTTTCTGTACATATCCGACGGAGCTTCAAGAGCTATTCCGCATGATATGATTTTTTTAAAATCTTCTGGAATTTTCTCCGTAAAGTCAAATTTTTCAATAGTTCTGTTTACTGAAGGACATTTTTTTTTCATCTGAAAATATAAAGGCAGTGCAGGAAAAAAGATTGCAAGGATTAATCCCAAAACAACAACGACTGTAAAAACAGATATAACAATCATTTTTGATTTTTTCATTCAAAAAGTCCTTCCAAAGCCCTTATAGTCATTGAGTTTGTGTCAATATCGGTAGAAATAACAACGTCCGCAATTGCAGGAACAAGGTATTCCCTGCCATTCCCCTCAACCACATAGACATCATTTGCACCCGTCTGCATGACATCAGTGATTTTACCATAGACAAAACCTGTATCGGCATCTTTCACTTCAATGCCTATCAAATCCTGAATAAAATAAGTATCTTCATCAAGTTCAAGGTCGTCACGGTGCATATACAAAAGTCTGTTACGGAGTTTTTCAGCCTGTTCGGGAGTGTCAACACCCTCCAGTTTAGCAATTACCATATTTTTCGCAACCCGTGAACGTTCTATTATAATTTCGTCCTTATCCTTTCCTATAAAAAGTCTGTCAAACTCGCATAAAAGTTCAGGTACGTCGGTATAAGGCATTATTTTGACCTCTCCCCTGATACCGTGTGTATTTACAATTTTTCCTGCTTCAAGATATTCCTTTTTCA
>DETU01000109.1:0-681 GCA_002362175.1 Ruminococcus sp. UBA3280 | reverse complement strand
CTGCTTCAAGATATTCCTTTTTCACTTTAACACCTCTTAATAATTTGTTACATCGTCTAAATGGGACGTTTTTATATTTTTATCAGCGTCACAAAACCGTTTCATATAATCAGTTACATAATTAACCTGATTTTCGTCCATTACATCAGGAAAATTCTTAAAGATTTCTGATACCTTGAAAAACATTTTATCACGCTTAAATACATATACATCAGAATTTATATTTATTTTTTTAAGTTCACAGCGTTCAGAAAAGACTATCAATGAAAAACATGGTATTCCTCTCAAATGCTGATGAATTGTATTAATATGCCCCTGATTCTGTTTTATTGGATTATAAAGTTTCCATCTATCTCTTTTGTCGCATACTGTCCAATACTGGTCTTTTTCACTTCCGTAAATCCAACCTGAATAATTTTTACTCTCTATCACAAAAATTCCTTTTTTCGTTATAAATAAAATATCAATTTCAGATGTTTTTCCGTTATTATAAGGAATATAAAGATTATGAAGAATATTTCCGTTATAACCTTTTACTTTTAATAATTCCAAATCAAATATTGTCAGATTTTCTCCATAAGTACCAATAGCTTTTGCTTCGTCCCAAAAATCATCAAAAAAATCCCATTCCTCTTTTTCTCTTAATCTTATAAAATTTTCTCTTTCTAAAAAAAATCTTAT
>DETU01000105.1 GCA_002362175.1 Ruminococcus sp. UBA3280 | reverse complement strand
GGTAGAGCGCCACCTTGCCAAGGTGGAGGTAGCGAGTTCGAGCCTCGTAATCCGCTCCATAGTACTGGGGTAATAACCTTGGTATTAAAACAATCCCGAAGCAGTAGTTTCGGGATTTTTTTCTATATAATCTGTTTTTTATCAGATTGGATTTTGTGGATTGGGGGAAAACTGAAATGCCGTCAAGTAAAGATTATCTATCTTTTGTGATTAAGCAGTTGTCACTTTTGGAATGTATATCTTATCGTGCCATAATGGGCGAATATATCATTTATTATAAAAACAGAATCGTTGGCGGAATATATGACAACAGGTTTCTTGTTAAAATAACAAAATCGTCCGCTGAAATGTTGCCATACGCTGTCCGTGAGATTCCATACGAAAAAGCCAAAGAGATGTTATTGGTTGACAGAATTGATGACAGGGAGTTTTTAGCTGGCTTATTTAACGTAATGTACAGTGAACTTCCTCAGAGAAAAAGGTAACTGTCGTGAAAAATTTTTTTAGATTTCTATATGGGTTTATACGTTGGATTATAGTGTCTGTACTTCATATTTTCAAAATACCACTTGTTATAGTTGGAATTGCATTCTTTGCAGGTATATTCAGTAAACAGGTTATGTGCTGTATGCTGTACTTTGATTTCGGAGTGATTTTAATGGCAATGCCTGCGGTCTTTACAGGAAAAGTTCTTGTTGGAAATATTATAATCATTCAAAAAGGTGACAAGTTTTCCGGAATTTGTACAGGCTATAAACTGGAACACTGGAATTGTGGGCATGATGTGTACTGGATTGACGAAAGCAATATAGAACTTCATCGCCGGTTTGATGTGCCGGTGATTAAGCTTAAATATCCATGTCGTGTGAACGTGTATTCACTGAATCACAGCGTAAATCTCGGAATATTTACTGTTGTAAAAGATGTTTTATGTTTTGTGGTATGTCTGTTTTGGTGGATATTGTGCGTTTTTATCACAATGAATACAATTTATAATTTTTTGAAATGAGGTGTACTATGAATAGTGAAATGCGTTATGCCGTCCTCATAGACGCTGACAATGTAGCACCAAAATATACAAGATACATACTTGACGAACTTTCAAACTACGGTGTCGTAACCTATAAGCGTGTTTACGGCGACTGGACGAGAACCAATCTCGCATCGTGGAAGAACATGGCTCTTGACAACGCCATTACTCCTGTTCAGCAGTACAGTTACACCACAGGAAAAAATGCTACTGACTCCGCCATGATTATCGACGCTATGGATATTCTTTATTCACATAATGTTGATGGTTTCTGCATAGTGTCAAGTGACAGCGATTTTACACGTCTTGCAATACGTCTGAGAGAATCGGGTATGCACGTTATCGGTATGGGCGAACAGAAAACGCCGAAGCCTTTCAGTACCGCCTGTAATGCTTTCAAATATCTTGAAGTCCTCGCAGAAGAAGAACTGCAAAGTACAGCCGACAATGAAACAGTTGCACTTAAAACTCTTGAATCGGCAATAATACGTATAATCGCAGATAATGCCAATTTACAGGAAGAAATAAATATAGGCGAACTCGGAAGCAGACTACAGGGACGTTATCCCGATTTTGATGTGAGAAATTACGGTTATTCAAAATTTTCACAGTTTCTGAAAGATTTTGATTGTCTCAGCTTGCGTCAGGTCGGAAGCAGTATACTTGTTTCTCAGAAGTCGGACAAAACAGACTTACAGCAGATTGAAGAAGTTCTGTCTGCAATTATCCGCAGTAACGGAAGTAAAGGTTATAATCTCGGTGAACTTAAAAAACAGCTTTGCACCAAAATGCCGAGTTTTAATGTGAAAACTTATGGTTATTCAAAATTCAGCCGTTTTGTTGAAAATCTGCCGTATTTCAAAATAAAAAACAATACGGTTATGATATGTGACAAATAAATTTCAGAGGTGACGGACTTGGCGAAGAAACTTTTAATTGTCTTTATGCTTATAATAAGTATGGCATTTTTGATTATCGGAGGAAAATTTGTAAAAGACTCAGGTGTTTTTGAACCTTATCCCGATGTTGAATATATTACATCTGAAAAAGTCGCTTCAAGACCTGTTTATGAACTACTTGACAAAAAGGAACAGGCTGTGTATTCTGCTTTGTATAACGGTGTTTCGGAAAAAAAGACGGAAATTCCGTTGCCTTATGAAGTGTCGGGTGATGTATATTCAAAGATATACTGTATATTTGAAAAGCAGGAAGGTGAATTTTTCTACATAGATTCCACTTATTATACAGCCGAAAAAGTTCGCAATGCTCAGATAGTTCTGAGGGAAAATGCTGATGAAATCAATAAGAAAACGTCAGAATTAGAACAGTCGGCAGAAAAAGTGCTGCTTGACGCACCCGTTACTGACGACTACGAAAAAGCCCTTTACATTCATGACTATATTATAAATACGTGTGAGTACAATGTAGGAGAAGATTACAGTTACAGTTCAACCGCTTATGGCTGTCTTGTTGAGGGAATGGCGAACTGTGAGGGCTACGCAAAGGCTTTCAGTTATCTTGCGGAACGTATGGGACTTGTTTCGGTTCTTGTTACGGGAAAAACCGACAAGGGAGAAAATCACGCATGGAATCAGGTGAAAATCAACGATGAATGGTATAATCTTGATGTTACTTGGGACGACATGGATATTCCGCAGGAAGCACGAAAAGTGTATTTTCTCTGCAATGACGAAACTTTCAGCAGAACACATATTTCCGAAAATACCTATTTTCAGCCGTTTAAGTGTACCGCTACAGAAAGCAATTATTATGTGAAAAACGGTCTTTTCGCTCGTGACGCAAAAGAAGCGGACGAGATAATAAGACGTGAAATTGCTAAAGGAAATGCAAGAATTGATTTGAAATTTGCTGATGCTGATTCATACAGTTCCTTTAAAAAGGAGTATATTGAGGGACAGCTTATGTTTGATATTGTACTTGAATCGGGATATACAGGCGATAAACAGATTTCCGTTACTTTGCGTGAAACTGAAGAAGAATATTGTCTGACACTGAACTTTTCCTGATGTTTGTCCGAAATGCACATATTCACTTTTGAAATGTTTTTTATAATTGTTGATTATGAGATGTTGACAAAGTTGCAAAGATGTGATATAATGATAAAGCTGTCA
>DETU01000039.1 GCA_002362175.1 Ruminococcus sp. UBA3280 | reverse complement strand
AAGGTCAAAATGTCCGTACTGCATATTTTATTCTCCTTTTCTGCCGTTTACGGCATAATTTTTTATTATCAGAATGAAAGATAATCTGTGCTTACATATCCTGTATATCCGCCCCATGAAACATAACACCAATCATAGCCGTATTCAACTATAGTTACGGTACTTCCTTTGGGTATACCTGTGATAATTGTACCGTTTGTTGATGCTGATTTGCGGAGATTGAGAACGTCCTGCTTTGTTGCAACAACAGCCGTTGACGGTGTATATGAATCGTAAACGGAATACTGTCCGGCTGTTACATAGTCGGCACTTACATAACCTGATTTGCCGTTATATGTAGTATAGTACCAGCCGTATTCACTTGTATCGTATACATAAACATATTCACCTTTGGGTATTGATGTAAGAACTTTTGAACTTTTTGAAGGTTCGGAACGTACATTCAGGGGGTCTTTCTGTGTTGTAATATAACCGTAAAATCCCGTATCATAAACATATGTCTGATTTTGTACGGGCGGGTCATAGTGTTCAGGCTCAGGCTCGGCAGGAACTTCAACAATTACTGTAACAGTTACTACTTCAGGTTCTGTTTCAATAGGTTCAGTTACTTCCGTTACTTCTTCAGCCATAACGGGATTAGTTGTTGTCAGCATTTCTTCAGAATCGGAATCTTCCGTCTCATCTTCTGAATCTTCATCATCATCGTCGGTACTGTCAGAAAGCGTCGTATTTCCTCTTAAATTGTCGTTGTTATTGTTCTTTTTGTTTACCATTGCTTTCATGATTGTTGACATTGCCACGATTATCACAGCAAAGAAAACTATTACAGCGATAAGAATGATATACATTCCCGACGATGTTTTCTTTTTCGGTGGGTCTGCATATTGTCTGTTATAGTCAGGTTGGGGCTGTGGTGGTTGTTGCGGATAGATATTCTGATTAGGCTGATAGGGATTCTGCTGATAATTGTTATTGTTTGTGTTATTATAATCAAAAAACGGCTGATTATTTGTATTCTGCGGAAATGGCTGTGTATAGCCGTTGGTTGTGTTCTGAAATTGCTGTTGATTATTGTTAGGGTATTGTGAACCATTTATGTTTGAATTATCGTTTTTCTTTGTCAAATCGATAAAATCTTCATTGTTATTCATATAAAATCTCCTTTTATTAAATTTCACCATTGTCCAATATCGTCAATTACGGTAGTATCAATTGGTGTGTCAATAATCGGCGGTTCTGTGTAAATTGGTTCAGTTTCAGGGGGGTCTGTATAGATTAGTTCAGTTTCGGGAGGGTTAGTAACGGGCGGTTCTGTTTTTTCGGTAGTAGTTTCTGTTTCGGGCTGTTCTGTTGTTGTTTCTGTTGTTGCAGGTTCGCCGAGAGTGACATATTTTGCAGATACAAACCCCTCTTTGTTTCTGTAGCGGACATAGTACCATTCTTTTGAAGCTTTGTTCGGATTATTGTCGTCCATATAAACCTCACATACTTCTATAATCTCATTTTTAGGGATTTCAGTAAGAATGTCCGCACTCATATCAGGACCTTGACGGAGTGAAAGGGGGTCTTTGTTAGTAGTTACATATGCTTTTTCCGGTGTACCTGTCTTGCCGAATTTACGTGCGTCACTGAGATTAATCCAGCCGTCACCCGAAAGGAGCTTGCCCCATTTCCCGCTGTCGTCGGTTTCAACAATTGTATATACTTCTCGGTCTCTTATGTGCGTTTTTATTTTGGAACTGTATTTAGAGTCTTTGTATACAGGAAGGTTATAGTTGTTTACTTCCAGTTTGTAGGATTCAAATTTAGCAGGAGCTTTGCCCAACGTTACATATCTTTTATCAAGAAATCCGTCTGTGCCTTTATAGCGGACATAATACCAGCCGTCCACATCAATATAGTATACATAAACTGTTTCACCTCTCGGAATATATCCCTGTGCCTTTGAATCTGTCAGAGGAGCGTAACGAATTGTGAGGGGGTCTTTTTCCGTTGAGATGTAGGCTTTTTCCCTGCCGTAAGTACTTCCGAAATTATCAGCGTCGTCAAGATTAATCCAGCCTGCTCCGGATTTGAGTTTTCCCCAGTGTCCCGAACGTTCGGTGATTGTATAATTTCCTCTGTCGTTTATGTAATCATGAGCAGGATTTTCATAACTTGCGTCCTTGTATATCGGAAGATGATAATTATTTATTTTTACATAATAAACGGGAGTTGAAGATACTTTTATATTTTTGTCCTTCATGTATTCGGAAAGATTACATTCTGAAATTTCGCTCCATTCGCTGTAGATATTGTCTCCGTCAACATTCTTGTAAGCTCTTACTTTGACTTTTATATTCATGGGTACTGACGCACCTGTTTCAAAATAAGTGTCGGAAGTAACTACATTACGCTTATAAGGTTCGGCGTCGGGTGTATTTTCTGTTTCCACAGCTTCTATTTCGTATCCGTCGGCATTTTCAACCGCACTCCATGTCACATATACCATAACCCCGTCAGTTTCTGTATCGTCGTTTTTCTGAAATTTACTTATTGCAGGAACAGAAAGCTCACTGACATCTTCGTCTTCATCTGTTTCTTCATCTGTAGTTTCTTCAGTGTCGGCAATTAACATATTATCGTTATTTTTTTTGTTTCCGCCCTTTTCGTCTCTGGTATTCATAATCGAACGCATTACCGCAGACATTGAGATAATTATAACTGCAAAAAGAATTATTATTGCTATAAGAACCACATACATTGCTGTCGGTGATTTCTTTTTGGGTGTATTGGCGTACTGCATATTATACGGCTGTTGAAAATTATTCTGCGGAGGTATGTAATTGTTCTGTGGCTGAAAGTTATTGGGCTGATTGTAGTTGTATGGCTGTCCATAAGGATTATTATTGAAATTCTGACCATACTGCTGATAATTGTTTCCGTTGTAGTTCGGATTCTGTCCGTACTGCTGAAAATTATTGTTGTCAGCATTGTACTGTTGTGTGATATTATTGTCTGTATACTGATTGTAATTTTGCTGATTGTTGTTATTATTTCCGTCGGGAAATATTTGATTGTTATTATCCAAAATAAACGCCCCCTATATGAACCTTATTTTTTTGTACATACGGAAACCACGAATTTTCCGTTTTTCAGTATATATTGTCGGAATTTATATCCCTCGACTGATGTTTTTATTTTATTTCCCTCAAAGGAAAATTCAACGGTATTCAGCGGGTATGATATACCTATTCCGATAGCTTTGACGTATGCTTCTTTAAGCGTCCAAAGACGGAAGAAAAGAAGGTCACGCTCACTTTCGGAAGCATTTTCTATCAACTGTTTTTCATTGTCTGAAAATGCCCTTTTTACTACGTTGGGGCGGTAAGGGCGTACACCCTCGCAGTCAACACCACATTCCCTGTCTGTCATCAGACATACTGCTATGCCGTTGGCATGGGACATATTGTACATGATTTCAGGGTGTTCCGCAAGAGACGGTTTACCGTGTTCGCCTCTTATTATGGGTGTCTGGTCGGTGATATAGCCGATTTTTCGGGTTTTAAGACATTCACGTAAAAGATTATGTGCATGGTTTCGCTGTTCCTTTTTCGGAACTTCCATGAGCGATAGCAATAACATATTAAACCTCCCTGTAAGTTATAATCAGAAAAAATGTCTTTGCAGGTTTTATTATATCATATACATCAGTAAAAAGCAAGAAAAAAGTGACATTTGTCATCTTGTAAAGACGTATATTTTCATGTTATAATTAAAATATAAAAGGAGGTTTTTCATATGTATGTTATTTTATATTTCCTGCTGTTTATTGGGATACCTGTCGGGATAATTATATTTTTTATCATGTCACTGATTATGCTGAAAAAAACTCCGAAAGACAGCGAAAAATACAAAAAAATAAAAACTGAATTTATAGTTTCGGCGGTACTTGCCGGAATACTCATTTGTGCGGTTGTGGCATTGATTATAATATCTCATATGATAATTATTCATATGTGAGGGAGGAAGAATATGCGTGACAAGCTTTTCAGGAGAATATTAATAATAATTTTAATTGCTGGTGCAGTAAGTACGGGTATGCTTGTGGCGTATACTTATTATCTGCACGAAAAATGTTCAATAATTTCCTACATAGCAAACGGAGGCTGATTGTTATGAAACTTTTTCAACAGATTTCAACACTTTTTTTGTTGACAATATGTTTTGTCGGCTTTGATATATCGGTGTATAATCTTTTTACAAAACGTTATATAAACAGTACAAGTGAACAGATGCAGGCTAAATCAATAGAACTTGACAAATATCTTCCGTTTGACGAAAATTCAGAAGCCGTAAAAATTGATACTGACTTTAAATTAACTGAAAATTTACCTGTTGTGGACGGTGCGGCGGCACTTTATCCCGTATTTTCGGCATTTGTAAACGCAGTATATCCGCAGGACAGCGTTGTTTTTGACGGTGAAAATTTTACACCTGAAAGTTCACTGCAATATACAAATACACTCAGAGCCTATAAGTCGGTTGTGGACGGCGGAGCGGATATTATTTTCTGTGCAAAGCCTTCAGCAGAACAGCTTGAATATGCAGAGGAGCAGGGAGTTGAACTTGATTTCATACCGATAGGGCATGAGGCTTTTGTATTTATAGTAAATAATGATAATCCCGTTGAAAATCTTACAGTTGAACAGATAAGAGGTATTTACTCAGGAAAATATAGAAACTGGAAAGACGTGGGTGGTGACAATACTGCAATTGACCCTGTTCAGAGAATTGAGGGGAGCGGAAGTCAGTCGGTTATGATGTCGTTCATGGACGGCATACCCATGAAAAAGAATTTATTCGGATTCATGGGGCGTGCCGTTGGTTTTTCTTTCAGGTACTATGTGTCGGAAATTGTCGGAAACGGCGGTGTGAAGATGCTTTCCGTGAACGGAGTATATCCCGATAAGGAGAATATTTCTTCTGGACAATATCCGATAACGGTTGACTTCTATGCGGTTTACAGAAAAGATAATCCAAACTCAAATGTAAAATTACTGATTGACTGGATTCTTTCAGACGACGGACAGGAAATAGTTGAAAAGTCGGGATATATTCCGATAAAATAACAGGAGAAGATATTATGATTGTTTTGATATTTCTGTTTGCGGTTATATTGAATGTAATTGCAATGTACTTAATAATAAGTAATTTTTCATATAAGGAAAATATTTGTGAAAGAAATTCATTATTCAGTATAATAACAAGGATTTTTTCGGTGTTATTAAATCTTGTACTTGCTTATGGTGTCTTCTGGGTGGTCACTTTCGGAATATGGCTTATATCAGCTGACGGACTTTTTTATAAGAGTGAAAAAATTTATACATCTGATTTTATAGCGGGACTGATTCTTCTTGAATCAGCAGTATTTCTGCCGTATGGACTGAATTTACTGTTATATAAGTTGTGGTATAGAAAAACAGGACTTTCAAAGTGGTGGATATTTCCTGCAATAGTTATCGGGATTGGAGTTTTTGTGGTGTGTATATTCAATATAATTTCAGGTAATTTTATAAGCGACTGGTCAGAAGTACAATGATAAGGAGATAATTTAATGAAAAAATTTCCGTAAATACAAAGAGAATCATGCAGTTGACGAAAAGTGAAAAAAGTTTAGAATATACTATTGTAAACGTGCAGAATCCGTGTTATAATGTTTATTAATACTCATTTAAAAATACGGAGGGCATTTTCATGATAACTATTGAAAATCATATAGGAAAAATTTCCGTTTCGGAAAATTATCTCACGGAAATTGTACGCCATGCGGTCTGTGACTGTTTCGGTGTTGCGGACGTATGCAACACAAATACGTTCCGTTCGGCTGTTTCCTCTCTTACAAGAGGAAAGCTTTTCAGACGCAAGGGCGTTATAATTCACGCAGATGACGATGGTATAACAATTAACCTTCATATAAAAGTTTCATATGGTACAAATATAAAAGCGGCTGTAAACAGCATTGTACACAAGGTGAGTTTTACGGTTGAAGAAACAGTCGGAATACACGTCAAAAACGTGAATGTATTTGTAGATGATATGAACGCCTGAATATTTAAATGGAGGTTTTTTTATGATAAACGGAGCTTTGTTCAGAGATGCCGTTATTTCGGCGGCAATCACTATAGACAACAGAAAAAGGGAAATTGACGAGCTGAATGTATACCCCGTACCTGACGGCGATACAGGTACAAATATGTCAATGACAATAGGAAATTCAGTCAGCGAACTCAAAAGACTTGAAAATAATGTGACCATTTCAGAAGCGGCATCTGTTGCTGCGTCTGCATTTTTGAGAGGAGCAAGAGGAAATTCAGGAGTTATACTTTCTCTTATTTTCAGGGGGATTTCAAAGGGACTTTCAGGCTGTACGGAAGCAGGAAATGCTGAATTTGCGGAGGCTCTTCAACTCGGTGTTGAGTCGGCATATAAAGCGGTTATGAAGCCTGTAGAGGGGACTATTCTTACAGTAGCAAGGGTCAGTGCCGAAAAAGCAAGGGAGATTTCACTTTCCACAAATGAAGATGTTATTTTCTGGACGGAAATATGTAACGAAGCAGAAAATATTCTTGAAAAGACAACGGAAATGCTCCCACAGCTGAAAAAGGCAGGAGTTGTTGACGCAGGCGGAAAAGGTCTTGCAATTATATTAAAGGCTATGACAGACGTTTTTGCAGGTGGAAAAATTGCCGAGCCGTCCGAAACAGTTCAGGAAAACAACGATTCTTTCAGAACCGCCGTAAGTGAATACGACGACGAAATTAACTATACATACTGTACGGAATTTATGCTTGAAAAAAATGAAAACTGTCCCGACCCGTTTATGCTGCGTGCATATCTTGAAACAATAGGTGACTGCGTTGTTGTGGTTGACGATGAAAAGATAATAAAAGTTCATGTACATACTGACAATCCCGGAAGTGCCATTCAGAAAGGTCTTGAATTTGGATATTTTATAAATAATCCGCGTCCGAAAATCGAAAATATGCGTATTCAGCATGAAAACAAGGTAAAAGAGGTAAAAACCGCCGAGAAGGAGGGATTTACACCTGCAAAACCTGAAAAACAGTTCGGTTTTGTTGCTGTTGCGGCAGGACACGGAATTGAAGCAATGTTCAGAGATTTGGGTGCTGATGTTGTTGTGAGAGGTGGTCAGACTATGAATCCCTCAACAGACGACATTCTCCGTGCGATTCTTTCAACTCCTGCCGAAATTATTTTCGTACTTCCAAACAACAAAAATATAATAATGGCGGCTGAACAGGCTGTAAAACTTACGGACAGAAGTGTGTGCGTACTTCAGACAAGAACCATTCCGCAGGGTATTTCCGCAATGCTGGCTTTTGACGAATCAGAAGGTCTTGCCGAAAACCGTCTTAACATGACAAAGGCTTTTGAAAGAGTTTCAACGGGTCTTGTTACTTTTGCTGCAAGAGATTCCGAATTTGAGGGACACCCCATTAAAGAGGGTGAAATTCTTGCACTTGACGACGGAAAACTTGCTTTTACCGAAAAAGACGTAAACAAGGCTGTGCTGAAACTCTGCAAAAAGCTTGCAAAAGGTGACGTAAGCTATATTACGCTTATTTACGGTGCGGACGTTACAGAAGAAAACGCAGAACAGACGAGACAGCTTATACAGTCAAAAATCAGTGATAAAACAGAGGTCATGCTTGTGAACGGCGGACAGCCTGTATATTACTATATTATTTCCGCCGAATAAGGTAATATTATGAAAAAATTTTATCTTTTGTATCATACATATGAGTTTGCCGAAAGTAAGGAAATAAAACATCTCGGATTATATTCTTCACTGAAAAATGCCGAAAAAGCCAAAGAACGTTACTGTAAGCTTTCAGGATTTTCTGAATATCCCGAAAAATGTTTTTGTATAAGTGAGTTTACACTTGATACTGACGAGCAATGGGCAGAAGGTTTTGTAAGTTCTGACGGAATCACTGAAGATTTCAGAAACCTCACCATTATATTAAACAAAATGGCAGACATTAATCAACCCCCCGAAACTTCATGGCAGGACGATAATTACTATTATATTTTGTGTGAAATAAGTGTTTTGAGATATCGGACAGACGATATTTCCGAACTTTCTGAATATATCCGTAAAATGTTCTCCGACTATATGAAAATCGAAATAAATTCCGAAATATGTACAATAACAGCAGAAAGAATAATAGGGTGCTGAAATGTACGATAAAAAAGAATTTGAAGAAAAATTTACTGAGGACGAACAGAAAGTTATAAATAAATATTCGTGGCTTAATTCTCTGTTTCTTCTTGTAAATGGAATAAATTTAGTATATGTAAATAATACGGTCAAGCAGGGTACTTATCATTTATATCTTTCTACGGCACTGTTAATTATCTCCGCTGTAATTACCGCAATGACAGTGGTTGCATATTTTCGTAAAATCAGACATATCAGAAAGTATAAGTCAAGATACCTGTTATCTGTTTCCATGATTATTTTTTTATTTTTACTTCATGTTTTCATATTCGGAGACTATGTAAAGGATATATTTTCAGGTGAAAGAACGATTGTCACAAGTGAATACAGTGTTTTGTGGGATTATTTTTATACTGAATATGACGGTGAGGAAATAAGGATTAATCTTACGGACGAAACTGTTGCAAAACTGCGTGACAATGAGTATATCGACAGTGAGGAAATATATAATTTCGATAAAGGTACATATTATTATAAAAATAAGGTACATATAACCTATTACCCGAACAGCAAAGTTTTAAAAGAGGCATTTGTGGAGGAGTAGAATAAAAAGACCTTTTGTGCAGATAATATCACAAAAGGAGATGATTAAACTATGGTTGAACCTGATACAATAAAACTGCTCCGTGAGTGTGACGCAGGGGTAAAAATGGGTGTTTCAGCTATTGATGAAGTAATGGATTATGTGAAAAATGACGATTTGCGTAAGACCTTACAGTATAGCATGAACGAAAATGCAAAGCTGAAATACGACTTGCAGACCGCTCTTAACGATTATCACGACGAGGGAAAAGAACCGAGTGCAATAGCCAAAAGTATGTCGTGGGTAAAGACAAACATGAAGCTTAAAATGCATGAATCCGACAGCATGATTGCCGAACTTATAACGGACGGCTGTAATATGGGTATAAAATCACTCAATAAATATCTCAATCAGTATCAGGCGGCAGACGAACGCTCAAAGAGTATTGCACGCCGACTTGTCAGCACAGAAGAAAAACTTTCTTTTGACATGAGACAGTTTTTATAAAATTAAAGTCCGAAAGCAGTAAAAAAACTTTCGGACTTATTTTTGTTATTTGTAGCTTAACAAGCAAAATACAAAATTTAAAATACCCATTCTTCTACAGCAAACGGGTGCATATTTTTATGGTACTTAACAGTAAAATCGCAGGGATAGCCGTTTTTGGTGCTGAAAGAGATTGTAAAACCGTCAGTAAAGGGTTTCTGTTGATGTCCGTATCCGTATTTACCGAAATAAATTCCGCTTATTTCAAATCCTTTGTCAAGTGCGTCCGGATACCATCTGTCATTTTTCAGGTTAAAATGTTCTAACCATTTATACGCCATACTAACACATTTGTCAAGTTCCTTAAAAACTCTGATTGCAAGTTCTGTCACTTCATCGGATATTTTATTGTTCGGTGCTTCAATTATAATCTCGTCTGTTTTTGAAGAATAAATATAAGCATAATCATTTTGAAAATAAAATTTTTCGAAATTCCTGTTTTCCAAAAATCTGACTATTTCAGACAAACTAAAAACTTTATTATTAAATATACAAATCACCCCCTGTTCTTTTAAATTTTGACAAAGTCTTATAAAACAACAGCACTTCCGAACTGATGTCAGGAAGTGCCGTTTTTTAAGCTTCTGTATGATTAATAATTTTCGCTTCTTACTTCAAAGTAGCTCTGCGGGTGAGTACATACGGGACATACCTTAGGTGCAGATGTACCTACCACGATATGACCGCAGTTTCTGCATTCCCATACTGTTACACCGCTCTTTTCAAATACCTGCTGGTTCTCAACGTTTTCGAGAAGTTTACGGTATCTTTCTTCATGCTGTTTTTCGATAGCACCAACCATACGGAACTTTGCGGCGAGAGCCTTGAAACCTTCTTCTTCGGCTTCCTTAGCCATTCTTTCATACATATCCGTCCACTCATGGTTTTCGCCCTCAGCAGCGGCACGGAGGTTTTCAGAGGTGTCGCCGATTCCGCCGAGTTCCTTGAACCACATTTTAGCGTGTTCCTTTTCGTTGTTTGCGGTGTTGAGGAAGATTTCGGCTATCTGCTCATATCCTGCCTTTTTTGCAACGGACGCAAAGTATGTGTACTTGTTTCTTGCCTGAGATTCGCCGGCAAAAGCGTCTTTTAAGTTCTGTTCGGTTTTAGTACCTGCGTATTTGTTTTCTGACATTGTTATATTCCTCCTGATAAATTAAGCTTTCCAAAGTCCGTGAAGATTACAGTAAGCATAAACAGCTTCAACAGTTTCGTTTTCAACTGCAAAGCAGGCTGATGGTGATTCTCCGGGACTGAGATATTTTACATAAAAGCCCTTGTTTGTCTTTAATGCTATCCATTCAATGTAATGAACGTCTTGCATAGGGTGTTCGGCAGAGCCAACTTTGACACAGATTTTTCCGTCTTTTGCTTCATAAACGGGGACGTGTTTTTCAACAGCTGCGTCAGTTGTATTGGCGATAATCTCCTTAAGGCTGTCGGCGGTACCGCTTATAGCTGTAAGAATTGCTTTTGAATCGGTTGTGTAGAATTTCATTTTAGTCATTCCTTTCTGTTTTAGAAATATGTATATATTGTATCACAGAATGATGTATCTGTCAATAAAAAATGGTAATATAAGACAAACTTTTTTAATCGGAATTTTTTGTCAATGGTATAGAAACGCCGTTTTCGTCGAAAAAAACGATATTATCAATATAAAGGTTGGATTGGTTTTCACTGCCCCAACGCATGATAAGGAAATTAGCGTCGTCCATTTTTTCCGACCAGCATAAACCGCTGTCGGCAAGAAGAAATTTAAAAATACCGTGAACTGCTCCCGACATACTTAAATTATATTCTCCGCCCTCGAATCCCGTAAAATCATACCATTTTCTCTTGCCGTCACTGTCGGTTTTGTCCACGACCGTTCCGCCTCCGCATGATATAGTACCCGCAGCTTTTACGTTGTTTCCGTCCTGATTTACATATCCGTCTGTGACTGCGTCGGCATAGATATCAAATTCAATACTTCTCACTTTTGAAAGATTTTCCGTACCGAGAAGTTTAGCGGAATTTATGCTTATCTTCTGAACTTTTTTGTCAAGAGATACTGTCATATCGTCGGTAAATTTAAGCATTTTGTTTCCCAGTACCTCAACTACAGCAAGTTCTCCGCAGGCGGATTCACTGTCATCATTTATAACGGAGGCAAAAGAAAAATCACCGTCATCAAAAGTAACTGCATTGGGGTCTGAGGCTTCGGCAGGGATATTGATTGAGAGTTGTCCGACATCTGATGTGCATGAAACATTAAGTAATAAGAATGAGAGTATAAGTAATTTTTTGTAATTAAATTTTTTCATATTTTCAATTTACCTGTTTTGTGAAAAAAGCCCCCTGAAACAGAGGGCATTGAAAAAGCAATGTAATAAACTGCTATCATCGGTTATTTTTCTTTTTTGAAAGAATCATTGCAACACCGGCTGTTGTTATTACGGTAAATACAGCACCAACGCCTTTGTCGCCCGTAGGAGCAGGAGTCTGTGCAATACCTGTTGCAGTTGTCGTACTTCCTGATGTAGTGGCTGCTGTGGTGGTAGTTGTTGATTCTGTAGTAGTTGTAGTAGTGGTGGTGCTTGTATCTTCTTCACCTATGGTGGAGACTGAATTTACAGTAATTGTTATACCACTTTCTTTAAGTGTTTTATCGGCATCAATTCTGATATTTGACTGAAGAATAAGATTGTCGATTGATTCGGAATCTTCGTCAAGAGTCCATATGGCAGTATAATCACCGTCTCCGTTGATAGCTACTGTTTTGTTTCCGCTTTCATCGGGATTCCATGCACTGTTAGTGCCTATGCTTCCGATAAGGTAAGCACATAAATTTTCTGTAGTACCGTCCTCATTTGTTCTTGTTGAATCCGAGCCGATACCGTCAACTGTGAATTTCACAACGATTTTTTCACTTACTGCTGTATCTGTGCTTATATCTTCAATATTGTTACCACTCCATGTGTTGCAGATATTTACTCTTACTTCTTTTGTATCACTGCTTGTGGTAAGGGAATTTTCAGACTGTGTATATGGAATATTTATGTCTGCCGCATATGCTGAAACTGACATGACAGCAAAAGCTGTTGCAGATATTGCAACTGAAGCTATAGATGCAATAAATTTTTTCATCTTCATTTTTAAAAACTCCTTATTTTTGTGTACAGCAAATGATGATTTTAAGTTTTACTGTAATTGTTTTACGCTATTTAACAAAATTCAGTATATCACGCTTTTTGAACTTTGTCAAGTATATTATAACTAATACTATTATTGATTTTCGGAGTTGTCATATTCCTGATGAATTATGCCTGAAAATCTGTTTAATGAAACAGTATTTTGCAAAGATGACGTAAAATCCGTATAAATTTAATGGTTGAAATTATCCTGAAAAAATGTTATAATTCAGATATAAGAACATATTTTTATATAAAATTTTATACAAGGAGAAACTACAATGAGTATTTTTGATGTTTTTGACAGAATTTCTCAGAACTCGTCTGCACAGACCGGTAAAACAGAATATGTTATAGCAGGGCTTGGCAATCCCGGTATGCAGTACGACAATACACGCCATAATGCCGGTTTTAATGTTCTTGACCTGCTCGCTTCACAATATAATACAGAAATAAACAGACTTCGTTTCAAAGGAAAAACAGCAGAGGTGAATATAGAAGGTGTACGCTGTCTGCTTCTCAAACCCACAACTTATATGAACAACAGCGGTGAGTCAATAGTACAGGCACTTGAATTTTATAAGATTGATGTAACAAACCTTATTGTTGTATGTGACGACATTTCACTTGACTGCGGAAAAATCCGTATAAGAAGAAAAGGGAGTCACGGGGGTCATAATGGTCTGAGAAGTATCATAGACCTTACGGGAAGGGACGATTTTCAGCGTATAAAGACAGGTGTCGGAAAAAAGCCCCACCCTGATTACAACCTTGCAAAGTGGGTACTCGGAAAGTTCGGTAAGGAAGATATAGAGAAAATGAAAATTTCCGCAGAAAACGCCTGTGAGAGTATAAAGCTTATGGTTCAGGGAAAAACCGATGAAGCAATGAATAAATATAACTAAGAACAGAAACTTTTTCCGGACATATAGAATTGGAGATATGACAATGAAACTTTTTAAAAATCTTTTCAGGGAGCTTTCAGGTTACAGAAGTATCTGTGAAGCAATTGACAGAAAAATTTCACCCGTTTCCGTGACAGGTCTTTCACATATTCACAGGGCAAATTTTATATATGCTCTCTCGGACGACAAGGTAAATATAGTAATAGCAGGTACGGAAGCAGAGGCAAGAAAACTGTGCGACGATATTAATATGATGTCGGGAAACGAAACGGCAGTGCTTTTTCCGTCAAAAGAACTTGTTTTCACTCCTGTTGACACGGCAAATCATGAATACGAATATATGAGACTTTCCGCACTTACAAAGGTTATAAGGGGAAAAAGCAGGATAATATGTGCAGGAATAGAAGCGGTAATGCAACCTGTTATTCCGCCTGAAAAACTTGTTTCGGCAATTATTGAAATTTGTCAGGGACAGGAAATTGATATTTCAGAATTTTCGTCACTTCTTGCGGAAAACGGTTATCAGCGATGTGAAAAGGTAGAGGGAGCTTCACAGTTTTCCGTAAGGGGTTCTATTATTGACATTTTTCCCGTACAGGCAGAAAGACCCGTGCGTGTTGAATTGTGGGGAGACGAAATTGACACAATCTCGGAATTTGAAACCGATACGCAAAGACGTACAGAACCGCTTGAAAGAATTGAAATTCCTCCTGCGAGCGAAATACTTTATAATAATGAAGAACTTGCGGACAGAATAGAAAATTTAATCGGAAAGGCAAGGGGAAAACGTACTGAACTTATCCGTGAGAATCTCGGTGCTGACGTTCACAGACTCCGTGCGGGCGAAATACTTGCACACGGTCAGAAATATTATCCCCTTGTTTATGATATTCCGTCAACCGTTTTCGATTATGTAAACGGTGTTGTAATGTTCAGCGACTATTCAGGCGTTATGGACAGTGCAGGCGGTATAATTGCACGTCATAATGAGGACGTTAAGATTCTTATGGAGGACGGTCAGCTTTGCAGGGGGCTTGACGGTCATATTATTGAACTTCCGAAGATACAGAATATCGCTGAAAAATATGTCTGTCTTTATATCAGCAACTTCATGCAGGGCGGTGAACGGATAGATTTCCGTCGGCTTGTAAGTTTTGAAGCTGTTCAGACTGCCGTGTGGGGTGGTGAGATGAAACAGCTTACGGAGGACTTGAAAGAATTTATAAAAAGAAAATACAGGATAATTCTCTGTGCAGGAAGTGAAAAAACACTGCCTATTATTAAAGACGATTTGAGGGAGCAGGGGATTTTGTGTGACCTGTGCGGTGAAGATACCGTCCCCGAAAACAGCCGTGTATATCTTATGTCGGGAAGTTTCAGCGGTGGTTTTGAGTATACCGAAAATAAAACGGTTCTTATTACTCAGGGTCGTTCAATGGACATCAAACAGCGTAACAGGCGTAAAAGGAAGAACAAAGCTGAAGAAATACGCAGTCTTGCCGATATTGCGGAGGGTGATTTGGTAGTTCATTCAGGTCACGGAATAGGACGTTTTATCGGTATACGCAAGCTTGAATTTGACGGCATTACAAAAGATTACATTACTATACAGTATGCAGGTACGGATAAACTCTATATACCTGTAACACAGCTTGATATGGTTTCAAAGTATATAGGACCACGTGACGACAGCGGTGTGAGACTCAATAAGCTCTCGTCTAACGAATGGCAGAAAACAAGGGGAAATGTAAAGCGTGCTGTAAAAGATATGGCACACGAACTCATTGAACTCTATGCAAAACGTGAACAGAGCAGGGGATTTGCGTTTTTTCCCGACGACGAAATACAACATGATTTTGAGGAACGTTTTCCGTATGTAGAGACGGACGACCAGTTGCAGTCAATATCCGAAATAAAATCCGATATGGAAAGTGAGAAGCCTATGGAAAGACTGCTGTGCGGAGATGTAGGTTTCGGAAAGACGGAAGTTGCTTTCCGTGCGGCTATGAAGTGTATTCTTTCGGGAAAACAATGTGCCATTCTTGCACCGACAACCGTTCTTGCATATCAGCACTATCAGACAGCTTTGAGGCGTTTTGAACAGTTTCCCGTAAATATAGAACTGCTTTCAAGATACCGTACACCAAAACAGCAGACCGAAATTCTGAAAAAACTGAAACAGGGCAGAATTGACCTTATAATAGGTACACACAAAATAATACAGAAAAGTGTAATTTTCAAGGATTTGGGGCTTGCTATAATAGACGAAGAACAGCGTTTCGGAGTGGCACACAAGGAAAAATTCAAAGAGAGTTTCAGCGGTGTTGATGTCCTTATGCTTTCAGCAACACCTATTCCACGTACTCTCAATATGGCAATGAGCGGTATACGTGATATGTCGGTACTGGAAGAACCTCCGCAGGACAGATATCCCGTGCAGACTTATGTTATAGAGTATAATATGAGTACGGTAATTCAGGCGATAGTGCGTGAATTAAGACGTGGGGGACAGGTCTATTATATTCACAACAGGATAGAAACCATTCAGGCTTGTGTCGCACGCTTGCAGGAAAGACTTCCCGACACACGCATTGCTTATGCACACGGACAGATGAGTGAGGACGAAATGTCTGATATATGGACGAAACTTGTTGAACATGAGATAGATATACTTGTATGTACCACTATAATAGAAACAGGTGTTGATGTTCCTAATGTAAATACTCTTATTATTGATGATGCCGACCGTTTCGGTCTTTCACAGCTTTATCAGCTTAGAGGACGTGTAGGACGTTCAAACAGGAGAGGATATGCGTATTTCACATATCAGAAAGATAAGGTATTAACTGAAGTAGCGGCAAAACGTCTTAATGCAATGAGGGAGTTTACACAGTTCGGAAGCGGTTTCAGAATAGCTCTCCGTGACCTTGAAATAAGAGGAGCAGGAAGTATTCTCGGTGGGAGACAGCACGGGCATATGGAAGCTGTAGGTTATGATATGTACCTGAAACTTCTTTCCGAAGCTGTAGCGGAGGAAAAAGGTGAAAAACCCGAAAAAGTTCCCGAGTGCCTGATAGATATTCAGATTGACGCACATATTCCCGAAAAATATATATCAAGTCTTAATCAGCGTATAGACATATACAGAAAAATTATGATTGTAAACAACAATGAGGACAAGGCAGACCTTATTGACGAACTTATTGACCGTTACGGCGAACCGCCTAAATCAGTTCTTGGACTTATTGAAGTTTCATTGCTGAGAAATAAGGCTGCACATCTCGGCATTACCGAAATATCACAGAAAAACGGTTCAATGTATTTCTATACGGAATATATGGAAACCCAGCAGATAACGGCATTGATGAAGAATTACAAGGGAAGTATAACCTTCAACGGTTCGGGCAAATCATATATTTCTGTAAAGATTTCCCCTAAGTCAAAGCCCTTTGATATGATGAGGGAAACGGTTGAGATAATTTATAATAACCGTACTGATAAATAAAATTGTATGTTTAAAATTCTGGTTTTCTATTGACATATTATAAAAAACATGATAAAATAATCTTATATATAAAGTCGTATAGAATACTTAACGGGAGGGAATAATTATGACTTTACTCAAAAGAACTATGGCAGGTATCTTTACAGCCTGTATGGCAGTTTCATGTATACCTTATGTAAACAACTCTGTAAATGTAGATGCAGTTTCTGAAAATATTGCTGATACTATGAAGTGGGATACACTCAAAATCGGCGGTGGCGGTTTCGTTTCAGGCATTGTTACAGGACAGAAAGAAATGTATCTCCGTACAGACGTTGGCGGTGCGTACAAATTCGATTATGAACAGAATAGATGGGTTCAGCTTTTTGACTTCCTCAATGAAGAAGAGAGAGGACTTTTAAGTGTCAAGGGTATGGCTATAGACCCGAATGATGATAATACTGTTTATTTCCTTTGTGGCTGTGCTTACTTTTCAGGTGCAAGAACTGTTATTTATAAGACTACCGACGGTGGTGAAACTTTCACAGAGTCTGATGTTACAGACTTGATTCAGGTACACGGAAACGGTGACGGTCGTGAATGTTGTGAACCTATTGCAATAGACCCCGACAACACTGATACTATCTATGCGGGTGGTGACGTTACAGCAGGTGATTCCGCACTTATTAAGTCAACAGACGGCGGTAAGACATGGAATGCCGTAAAGGGTTACGACGATTTAGGTTTATTCGACTATAGTATGAAATATCCTTTCTGGACAGACCATGTTGTTCGTGGTAGTGAAGACAAGGGTGAACAAGGTTACAACCAGCAGAACGGTATTGGTACTATTCACATTGAGGGCGGTAAGGTTTATGTCGGTACTTCTGTAACAGGTCAGGCAAATATTCATGTTGCCGACGTTAAGGATGACAAATTCACAGAACTTTCAGCAGATTTGCCTGACGCTAATTATCCTGTTTCCATAACAAGTGACAAAAACGGAAATCTTTTCTTCACATATATTGCAGGTCTTGCATTCTCAGGAAGTGCAGGCGGTGCTTATAAGTACAACGTTGAAAGCGGTGATGTTAAAAAGCTTTCTGTTACCGATAGTGCAGTTGGTATGATTACCGTTGACAAGAATGACCCGAATAAAATGGTGGCAAGAACTTGTGGTGTATGGTCTGACCAGTGGTACGAGAAAGAATGGACTGACGGCAGTATTGCGTGGGGCGACCATTTCTTCCGTTCAACTGACGGCGGTGAATCATGGGAGAACATCACTCCCGGACAGGGTGAAACTATTTATGACGAAAACGGTTCGCATAAGGAATTTGTTTCGCTCCCTATTGATACAAACGGTTATGACTGGGTTTACGGCAAGGCTTGTCACTGGGGAAGCGGTATCCTTATAGACCCGAGAGACCCCGACAGAATCCTTATGACTTCAGGTAACGGTGTTTTTGCCTGCGACAATACATGGGACGAAAGCGGTGTACAGTTCTATTTCCAGCCCGACGGCGTTGAAGAAGTTGTTGCACTTGACTTTGTAAGCGTTCCCGGAGGCGACAATTATTCTGTAATCGGTGACTATGACGGATTTATTCATAAGAATGCTACCGATATTCCTGAACAGTATAAGCCTAATATGGGTTCAACTTCAGCTATTGCATATTGTCCGCAGAATCCTGATGTCATGGTCAGAGTTTCTGAACATGGAAGCGATAACGGAAGCGGTTACTATTCTACCGACGCAGGAAAAACATGGACAAAACTTGATATTTCATCAGGCGGTAAGGTTGCCATTACTCAGCTTGAGGACGGCACATACAGAATTATCAAGGCAAGCGGTGACAATGCTGCAATAAAATATACAGACGATTTCGGTGCAACATGGAAAGATTCCACAGGTCTTGACGGTTCAAAGACAACATATCCGCTTGTTGACCCTGAAAATCCTGCTATTGTCTATGGCTCAGGTATCAAGTACAACGATTACTGGGCATCTGATACAAGCAAGAAAGAACCTACTCTCGACGACGCACAGTATAATTTCTATATCAGTACAGACTATGGTGCAACTTTCAAGAAAACTACTGTTTGTAAATATGATATGTGCGACCACACCGGCGACCTTGCATATATTGATGATGATACACTTGCTATGGCTGTCGGCTGGGAAGGTATGTATATAATTACAGAAGGCGGAAAGAATATTGAAAAATCTGATGTATTCTATGCTAAAACAATAGGTTACGGAGCTCCCGAAAAAGAGGGCGGTGCAAATACTCTGTTTATGTATGGTAAACCTGAAGAAGATGACGTTGAGGGTATTTACCGTTCAACAGACGCAGGTAAAACATGGGTATGCATAAATACAGACCACCTTTACGGCGGTACGGGAAATGGTAACTTCCTTGTCGGTGATATGAATGAATTCGGTACGGTTTATATGTCAACGGTCGGCTGTGGTATCGTTTACGGAGAACTTTCCGACGGTCAGGGTGATACAAAACCCACAAAGCCTACTAATCCCACAACTCCTTCAAAAGTAACTATGTGGGGTGATGCTAATGAAGATAAGAAGGTAAACATTTCTGATGCTGTTCTTATTATGCAATCAATAGCAAATCCTGACGAGTTTAAGATTACGGAACAGGGAAAAATAAACGCCGACGTTTATAATAATGGTGACAGAGTTACAAATAATGATGCTCTTATTATTCAGTATGTTGAGATAAAAACTCTTGACCAAACTGACCTTCCCGTTAAAGAAATGCCTGAAATCTAAAATTCAGAATCCCCCTGTAACAAGGGGGATTTTTTATTTCTTGAAATACAGGAAAAATATATTGTCATCTTTGAAAAATTCCCATTCTTCTTCGATGTACTTTTCCGGAAGGAAGATATGCTTGTTATTCATACCGGTCATTTCAATAATTTCGTCAACTGAATTATTGTAAAATGCCTCCATAAACTTTTCCCAGCTACAGCCGTTTTCCAGAAAACCGCCCCATACTTTTTCGGTAGGGTCGAAATATCCCATTTTTTCGTTGTCGTCCCAGTAAGGCATACCCATTATAATGGATTCGATTTTTTCACCTGTCTCTGAATACACGTCAAACGTTACAAAGTCGCTGTCAACTTCTTCAACACGTATACATTCCATATTAAGACGTTTTGCAATATTCGGACAGTCTGAAATCAGTGTAATCCACTTGTCAGTAAAGGCAACTGCACGGAAGAAGTCGCTGTTTTCCTTATCGGTTGTAACATAACCTTTTTCCTGCATTTCCTTGCAGAATAATTCTGTAAATTTTTCCCTGCTCAGACCGTTACGGTTATGCAGAACTGTCGTTACACTGAAACAGCCCATAAAAATTACCTCCTTATATAAAAAAAAGCCGTTATCCGAAAAAACTATAGATAATGGCTTTTTTGTCATGTGATATTAAATATTCACAGTTATTGTCTGTTCAAATTACTTCTGGTCAGCAATAGCAGCCTGTGTTGTTTTCCGCAATCGCAGGAGAATCAGTTAGGGGAAAGAACTCGATTTCTGCCGAGTTTTTGTGACCTTTGATATTGCACCTTGTGGGGGGATGTTCGTCTCCTGTAAAGTGTAGATGCCAAGCAAAAAAATCCTTATTTACCACGATTTTTTCCACAAAAGCTTCCACAACTGCTTCAGGAATATCCTCATCCGTATCAAAATCCGTGTAGCGTTCAAGGGCATAACGGAGCATTGTAATTTTCTTCTCGTAGTCAGGTTCTTCATATTCCTCATCACTTTCATATGGGGTAAGCTCTTTGATTTGCTCCTGTATAGTATGTACTTTGGATTCAATATCAGCTTTCATCAAGAGAAACTGTTCCTTGATGATCTCACCATCTGCACGCATCTCAATAAGATTGCCGAGCCGCTTTTCCAGTTTGGCGATTTCTTCTTTTTTCTGCTGAATGATGCCTGAGTTGTCCTCTGTGATTGCTTTGTCGGCGATATGCTTTTCAAGTGTTTCTGTAGCAATTTTCAGCACACGGCTTGTATCTCTCAGATAGTTTCTAAATAAGTTTTTTGCCATCATTTGAAGTTTCCATCCCGGTATCATTTGAGAAGTGAAGATACCGTCTATCGGAAGTCCCTTGTTAAGTCGTGTTTTAACCGTGCCGGTGCGTATCTGAGAGTAGCACATATAACCATATTGCACGCCTTTTGACGAAGTGTGCCATACCTTGCGATTAAAGGTACATCCACAAGAACAGATCAGCAGTCTGCACCACGCATCTGAAACAGACTTTTTGCCGATTTCCCTTCGTCCGGTTTTGTTGGCAGGATTTTTCATTCTTCTGCTTTCCATGATTTCCTGCACTCTAAAAAATTCGTCCTCTGTAATAATCGGCTCATGTCTGCCTTTTACCCTCAGACGTTCAACCTCGCCAAAGTTGTTGATTTTCTTCTGTTCAAGATAATCAGGCGTGAATTGTTTGTGATACTCTATAATGCCTGCGTAAAATGGGTTTCGCAATACCTTGCTGATATTAGACTCATACCATCTTGTTTTTCCGGTAGAGGTCAAAATTCCCTCTTTTTCAAGCTCGAACTGAATCTTGCGGATACCCCATCCGTCAAGATACCAATCATAGATTTTACGCACGGTACGAGCCTGTTCAGGGTTGATGACAAGTTCTTTGCCTTTGCGATCATATCCGAGGATATTGCCGTTGCCGTAAAACGTGCCGTTCTCCATAGATGTCTGCTGACCGCTTTTCACACGGATAGATGTCTTTCGACTTTCATCTTGCGCAAGCGTCGCCATGATTGTCAGGCGCAGTTCTCCGTCACCCTCAAATGTTCTGATATTATCGTTTATGAAGAATACCTCAACGCCCATCGCTTTCAGTTGTCTTGTATATTGCAAAGTATCAACAGTATTTCGGGCAAATCGGGAAACCTCTCTTGTAAGTATCAGTTGAAAATCTCCGCTTTGAGCGTCCTCTAACATTTTCATGAATTGAGGTCTTTTCTTGGCTGACGTTCCTGTGATGCCCTCGTCCACGTAGCTGCAAACGAGAGTCCATTCGGGATGCTGCTCCAATAAGGGCTTGTACCAATCAAGCTGATTTCCCAGTGCTGAGAGCTGTGCTTCATGTTCAGTGGAGACTCTTGCATAGATGACGACTCTTTTAGAGGTTAAAGACGATTCATATCCGTACATGATTTTCTCCTTTCCAATATCCTAATTTTGATAATAGTATATCAAAATTGATTACTTTTGTCAAGCACATTCCTTGTGGTATTCTTTGCAAATATTCTGATAGATATGCTTCGGGATATAGCCGTCTATGTAGAGCTGTTCTATCAATTTTAAGGCAGCATATAATTCTGCTTTCATGTATTCAGGTGTATTCTGCTTTGTGGGAAATGGTTTCATAATTTTACCTCCTAAAAATTAAACTTTCAGTGCAACACCGCATATTTGTCATCAACAATCACGCTGTTTTCAAATTCTAAATCGTTCAGGATGCGAAATGCAACTTCATTTATTTTCTCAATATCGAAATCGACTTTTACCGTATTTGCAATGACATAAGGCAGTATTTTCTTCATCTTTTTTCTATCAAGCTCATGTAATAACTTTATTTTTTCATGATGATCTCTCAATGACATAATCAGCACTCTGTCAGTAGATGAAAGTGAAGTATTGATGATTTCTTCATCGTAGTTTCCTGTTTTATGAACATAAACTTGCGGAAGTGCATTCTTCGTAAGCTCCATAAAATTAAATCCCAGAGGATTCCCGACTTTCAACTCAATTCTCGTTAAATCATAGGAAAGGTTGCTTTCATCTCGTTTATCGTATACTCTCACATTATTCACTTTATTACGTTTACCAAGATATATCGTCTCATTTTCACGCCTACGGCAGTATCGTGTCATAGACCGCTTATCCTTTTTAACCATCACATTTCGCATATGCGCAGGAATATCCATTGCAACGTCCATCGAATCCACATAATACTGTATACTATGGTTAATCAGCATACCTATGTCAGATAAGCAATCACAAAATGAAAAGCATTTGTTAGGATTGCATTCTATTGTACAACTTGCCACGTCGCTGTTTGGATTATATCGAATTTCAACACGCATGTACCCCTCTTTTATGCCATATTTGGCTTCGTAGATATATAAATACATATCATCATAGCGATGGCTTTCCTTGTACTTTAGTTTTTTAGATATTGTCTGAACAATAAAGACGTTTTTGCGGATTTCGTTAGTGAGTTTTATTGTCAATGTGAGCCGGAGCTTTACCAAATCTACGTAAGTTCAGTATAGCATGGACTGCGGCAAAAAAAGCTGTAGGATTTAAATGCTCGTTTTTTCGTAATTTACATTCCGACAGATTTATAAGATGCATATTAAGGAGAAACAGTATGAAGTTTGATGAAGATATAAAATACATAACTGCCTATAGGAGTATAGATACTAATGAGCAGCGGTGGATGATTGACACACATAATGGTAATGGCTTTCAATTCACCTTTTTTGGAGGCGTAGTACTGGAGTTCTTGAATTTACTCCGCAGCAATTTGAATTGCCCACCAGAGGAATGCTTGTTTGATGATGAGGAAATTGCTTTATTAGAGCGGGATGCAGCCTATTGGGAAGGCAAATATTGTAAGCTGATTGATGCGATTCTGTTAAAAGATTCTCTCGATCAAATTGAATTATATAAACTATATGAAGAATATAAAGGTTTTGCATTGGAAATTACAGGATTAAAAAGCGAAAGAGCAGATATATGCCGGGAAAAAACTGAAACAAAAATTATTTTCAAAGGTTATGAGATACGCAAAGATTAAAAGGAATATGAGGTTTTCAGGATGCTGGATGCATCATTCCTGTTTGCATTGGATTTGTGGAATATCCTGTTTCAAAGAAATTTGAAATTGAAATTTAAATGCTGTGCCAACTGTAATGATTTCATTGGATTCGAAAATAACAATCAGAAATACTGCCCTATATGTAAGGATATTGTAAACAGAAGCAACAAAAAGAGGAGTAATGCAAATCAACAAGCGGATGCCATTAAAAAAATGAAAAAACGAATCATCGGACGACTTACAACAACACAGAAATATGCAAACGATCAAATGAAATATTTATCTGATTTTGTTAGCCAAACAGGATACATTGAAGCGAGATTATCAGGAGAAGAAAGACAATATAATCCTGATTATAACAATACAATCCAAACAGAAGAAGAATACCGTGAATGGCTGATTGCATATGAAGAACACTCCAGAATCTACAAGAAGTCTCAGAAAGAGGAAAAAGGAGCTTCCAGATGAAAAATACAGAAGAAAAACTTAAAAAAATCGAGGAATACTCTAACTGGCTTGCAGAACAGCTTGATGAACTGTGTATCAGTCAGTCTGAACTTGCTTCTGCCGTTGGCAAGAGTCAGAAAACCATCAGCCGTTATGTGAACGGAGAAACTCTGCCCAATATGTGGATCAGAGTTTTGATAGATGATTGTTTAGAGAAACGCTCGGTTTCAGATAGCTTTCGGCACATACCGTCCAAGGAGTTTTCCGATATTCTATTGCGTTTGCTGGAGGAATTTGATGTATCACAGGCGGAGCTTGCCAAACATATCAGGAAACACCAGAAAAACATCAGCAATTACATATATGGTGTGGAAAAGGCGGATATCAAAACTCAGAAAGATATATTATTTTATTTTAAATCCAGTGGTTTGCCATACAATACAATTTCAAGCGTTCATTTCGGAACACAGGTACAGCTTGGTTTTTTGCTGTACGGAAGTAACAAAGAACTGGCAGCAAAGTATCATTTCGGCGAAAGATGTGCTCACAGTAATTCTGTTGCATTCCTTTTGTCACTTCCAACCAGCCTGCAAAAGCTGATACTTGACAATGTTTCAGCTTTTGTTGACGATTATTTGCAGGAAAACGTTATATATTTTGAAGAGGATATTAGTGTTCTGATCGACATTTCACTTGTTGATAATTGTGATGGTACATTTCTTAGTGCTTCTCCATTTTACGACAGAGACCATTTTGGGGATTATAAAAACTGTATGAAACTTTTTTGGGAACTTTCTCCACATTGTAAAAAGGTCATGCGTTCAGAGTTGGAAAAGTATGCACGGCTGGAAGTACCCCGGCAAAATAAATATGACCTGAATTTCTACAATCATATTTTAGAATATTATAATGTGATAGGATATAGTGTGATTCATTCCAAAAAGCGTAATGAACCGTTTTCCATCAAAGAAATGGAAGAAAATGATAAGGATAAAGATAAATATATTATTGCGTTTGAGAAACTTCTGGATATTGGTGAATTAACAGAAGATGAAGTGATATCAGAAATCAAATACAAACTGGATTTTGATGCAGATGACTGGTATTTATGGATGCTTTTTGTGATGTATAATCGCAAAGGAAATGGCATAGAGTATTTGAAAAACGAAATGCTGCATTATGTCAATCTCCCAGAATCTGAAGAGTTGACCGAAAATCGGTATCCTATCAATACAAATCTGATGCTGCATCCGCAAAACGATAAATAGATTTCATATAATAAAAAAGGAATGTTATGTCGGTCTCATTCGGCGTAACATTCCTTTTTGTTAGTTATGACTGAAAATGGTATAAGCATTTTATACTGAATTTAGAATCAGTGCTTGCAAATGACTAAAAACGGAATAAATAAAATATAACAAATCCCGTATTCCACTCGGAGCAGTTATGTGCTATAATATGGACATCGAATGCAAAGGAGAGATGCGATATGGTAAGATATGCAAACTTCGGTTTGAGCATGCGTGTGGCTGAATCACTTAATACATTTCAGTCCAATGAATTACTGGAATACTGCCAAGGCAGAGTGCAGGGACAGGGTTTACAGCTTAAAACAGCAGTATACTATATTTACAATTATATGCAGTCTGTTGCTTCGGGAGAGCCGTTCAATGCGCAGAACTGGGTGCTGACAGCCCCGAGTGGTTCGGGAAAAACGGAATTTTACAGAGCTGTCAAAGATTTTTTCGAGATACATAACATTCCCATTCCCGTTGTCCAGATAGATCTCAGCCAGATTACAGAAGAGGGCTACAAGGGAAGTAATCCGTCCTCTATCCCGAAAAGGATACTTGCTGATGCACCCAATTCCAACGGCATCGGCATCTGCTTTCTTGATGAGGCGGATAAAAAATGCGTTCCAAGCTATACATCGCACGGAGATAATATCAATGCGGCGGTGCAGTCCAATCTGCTTACGCTGATTGAGGGCATTCAATTAAAGGTCGATATGGATGACGACGAAGAACCTTTCGATTCCAATCGCACGATGTTCATACTGATGGGAGCATTTCAGGATGCGGCGATTCCAAGCCTAAAAATGAAGAAGAACTCGAAAGTATGCTGGAGAATATGCCGGAAGATGAGATGGAAAAGAGAATTGAAGAGGCTGCCGAAAGTTTGGACGGTGCTTCTTACGAAGTGACAGAAGAAACTACAATAAAAGAAGTTGACCCCTTTGAGTCGCTGGACGTTGCCTTTGAGGGAATTTCTCCTGCTGTCAAGCTGAATATGTACCCGCCCTATGGCTCTAAAGTAAAATATACTGCTAACGCCGAAAAAGGTCTAAAAAACGGCGATGTTGTGGAGATAACAGCTGAACCCACATCTCAGGATGACAGCATTGTCTATACCAAGACCACCAAGCAGTACACTGTGGAGAATATGCCCTCCTACGTATGCACAATGGAGGATATTCCTCAGGAAACCTACGACAAAATGGACACCACTTTTCGGGACGGCTACGCAGCTTACCTTGCCAATAATGGTGTTCAGCCTGTTATCAAGGAGATGGAGTTGGTGGGAAATTACCTCCTCACGCCCAAGGATACCACCGCATACAACGCCCCTTTCAACTACATTTATTTCGTCTACAAGATCAATGCCGACTTCAACAAAACAGGCGAAAATCATGATTACTACTGGTGCGCTTACTATCAGGAGGTTTATGCCCTTGAAGACGGCACAATGGTTGTTGATTATAACGATTTGCATAAGGGTTCTCATATTTTCGATAATCTGCTGGTCGACGCTTTCTATATCGAGGGCTGCAATAACGTAGATACCATCTTCCAGAAAAATGTTGTTCCGAAAGTTGACAAATACAACTACGTTTCAACTATTGAGGAATAATATTTCCCGTAAAAAATTCATCTTGAAAAAGCAGCTATAGGTAGCAGCTTTTCTTAAAGAGAAATACAACGGCGAAGTCAACGGATTTTGATGGATTTGTATTGATAGGAGGAATACATATGAACGAAAAAGAAATTTTCATGGCAAATGTCAATAATTCTCTCCCACTTGCGCAAAAGCTGAATCAGCTTGAAGATGAGATGGAACAGCTTTCGGAGGAAATCGAGCGGAAAAAGAAATTTGGCTGCCTATGGGCGATGGCTCTTGGTTTTTCGGCTTTAATGGCAATTCTTGGAGTTGTAGCTATTCTTGCCTATGGTTTGAAAGGGTTTACTTCAATGCTTTTCTTCTTTGCAATCGCATCTCCACCAGTAATCTTGCTGGTTCTAAGACTGAAACGGATAATTACTTGTAAAACTAAAATTCAAGAACTGGAAAGAAACATCGCAAATATACAAGGCGATATATCTCTTGCGTTGCTGCCTACCGAGTACCGCACTGGCAGCTGCCTCAATGCGATTATCGGATACGCACAGAATGGACGTGCTGACACGCTGAAAGAGGCACTGAATATCCTCGAAAACGAGATGCATCAACAACGCATGGAAAGTGCCGCTGCAGTGGGTGCTTATATCGGCGCACAGCAGGGACGTAATTAAGGCAGCACCACAGCATCGTACAAAGAACGTCTAACGGCTTTGTGCGGTGCTGTCTTAAAAAGAAAGGAGAACGAGCATGAAAACAGATGCAAGAATCTGCCAAACGCAGGGGTATTTCTATTCATATATGTCAAACAAGAAGTATGATATGAGTTCTTTTTCTGATGCATTCATGTGTTCAGACTTATGCAAACGCCATTTTGATACAATTTATTCCCCATACCAAACAGAGTTTCCCCAAGCAATATACGAACTATGTATGCCTGAAATAGAAAAATTTCTTGTTAAGAAAACGTCTGTTTCAGAGGAAGATCATTGCTTTTCAGAATATGTAGGTTACATTTACCGCAAACTCTATCAGGAAACAAGCATTTCAAGTTATGAACTTGTCAAGATGATTCCGTATGATGAAATCATGAATTATTTTGTGAATGATTCCGATTGGTTTGAAGCAGACCATAAAGGTATGGAAGGCATTTTTACTGAACTGATGGAAAAACATGGCTTGGAACGCAAACGATACGATGCAGATATAATGCCGCCCATAAATTGATTTTGCTTTATGTCCGATTGAATTGACTGCCAAATATGGCGGTTCAGATGATAAACATGGCTGCACCCACGCTGTTTTTCGCTTTGAAAGAGGAGGAGAGTATGAAACATATCGGAATAGATTTTTTGAAGCATGTACCTTATCTGACAAAGGAAAACTACAAGTCTGTCCTGCCTTATAAGAAAGAGGGAGCAAACGACCTATACTTCAACAACCTTCAGTCCTGCGCTGCTCTGCTGAAAGAAAAGTACAACGGCGAGGTAAACGGACTCTGGTTTATCCGTGTACCGTCCGTGGGCGACGGTGTGCAGACGATCACAAGGACAAAAATGAGATTTGAAACACTACGGCGCATTCAGCTTGCGGGGGCGTGAGCAACTATTGCTGTGACGAAATGGGCTATATCATTACAAACGACAGCATTGAGAGGCTGCAAAGCATTCCTATTGAGGAGTGGGCTGCTGACGGTCAGATGTTTGCCGTGTTTGATACTGAAAGAGAGTGAGACAAATGAAAATTGATTCTTTTCGCAGCGAGTATTTCTTCCTCAGTAATTTCTATGAAGCTCCCGTCACTTACGAGGGGCTGACCTATCAAAACAACGAGGCTGCTTTTCAGGCGCAGAAATGTGCCGACCCAAAAGAACGTGAATCATTCACGAAAATGAATTCTTCTGAAGCAAAACGGGCAGGGCGCAAAGTACAGCTCAGAAAGGATTGGGAGAAAATAAAGGTTTCTGTCATGTCTGATATTGTCATGGCAAAGTTCAGTCAAAACAGCGAGCTGGCCGAAAAACTTCTTGCCACCGGTGATGCCTACCTTGAAGAAGGCAACAACTGGGGCGATCGTATCTAGGGAACGGTGAACGGTCAGGGGGCAAATTGCCTTGGAATCATTCTGATGGATACCAGAGAGGCATTGCAAAAAGATTAAAGATGAGGATATTAGGAAAGCGAGTGGTTGTATGAGTGAAGATTATCCAGTTTCGTATTGTTGTTCCTATCGCAATGGCGGCGGTGAACATGTCGAAGATTTTTTGCAGTGCATTGACCGTAAAGCAGCGTTCTATAAAGCCAAAGAAGACGTAAAAAATAAGCTGTGGTGCGAGAAGGTTTGCTTTTTTGACAACGAGGAAAACTTCCTGTTCGTTCTTGATGATTATGAAAAGGTCAGCGGAAAATTAGAGGTTACAATTAAAGCATTTGGCATCACCCACAGTCACCATATTGACAACTTTCTGAATATTCCTCTCGGTCAGATAGACCATGCTAATCATAGGGTATTTCTCGACTGCTATGACGAGCTGAAAGCCCTCTGGGATACCGAACCGACAATCAAAAATGCGTTCATTGCAATGGCTGAAAGTGAGTATGCTAACATTGCAGATTTTATGGCAGAGTATTGCTATTTTAATGATGAGTGGGCAGCCATTTTGCAGAAGTATTATGGAGAATATCATGAGCTTGATGAGCATATCATGCTGTGGTGTCAGAGATATTTCGGCGGATTTTATAGGCGTGATTTTTCACAAAGTAATATGACAAAATCGCTGAGGAGAGAACAGCAAAATCCTGATGAAATACCGTTTTAACGAAGCGATGCAGACTTGATAATTTCCAATAACAAGTGCTGAAATTTTCACTTGTCAAAGAGTCAAAATGAACGAGGGCAGTTTTGCTAAGTATATCTTGTTATACTTAGCATACGATATGTACAGTTAATTCGATAGAAGATTTCTCGTTTTTAGCAGTGACAAATGAGATAAATCGAAAGAGCAGAGGGGCAATCTCTGCTCTTTTTGCTTAGCTGTCATAACGGTTTCTTTGTTCCGATGTAATACCGTTGATTGTAACGTTTCTTACCGCTTCGATCGCTAACGCAATATCCATCGCTCTGCCTTCGCTTATAAATGCTTTTTCAGCATATTGCAGCCAATTTGAAACGACATCTCTTGCTAATTTTATTGCTTCTATGCAAAAAGAATTTGTCAATCCCATTTTTACACCGCAGGCAATCATATCTTCATCAGTTATCTCACTTGCCTTGCCGTTAATCGTCATCTGATGTCTGGAAATCCACTTGTTATCAGGATTATGGGCAAAGGTAATGTCATATGCGGGCGATATGCGCCATTTTCCTTTTTTGTTCATAAGGAAAGAGAAATTTTTAACGTGGTCATCGCAGTTTACTCCCTCTACTGCGAATACCATTCTTCTGTATATTTCTTCGATTTCACTTTGACTGACTCCGATTCTTTTTGCATACTTGGCATACATTTCATACGAACAAGAACAGGGAGTATTGTAATCGAGATGTGCCAGTCCTGCCAATGTAATCATGTGCAGTTTCTTTCCGTTTTCACGGTCAAATCTTTTGGTCATAAAATGACATAAGCCATCTTTTCGGAGCAGTCTGCACTCATTCATGTTGATTCCTGCATCTTTTGCCATGAGGTAGTATGCATATTCAATATTCGTATACTGCCTGCTGTCATGAATGTTGTGATCTCCGTTTTTATCTACACCGTCAAACTTCAAGAGCCAATAGTCAAAATCACTGCTGCTTAATAGTTGTCCCGACCGTATTTCACCGGTTCGCTCATTCAATGCGATAACAGCTTTCGCTCTTGCACCGCCTGCTGAAGAGCCGATCTCTATCAACTGTGCAATGCTTGCTTTTTTATCTGACAATATGGCATCTTGCTTGTCACTCAGAACACTTGAAGCAAGTCTTACCATTTCCGTTACGTCTAAATTTTCTTCTATCGAAACATAGCCGGTTGAAGGGCGATACTCCAATGCACCCATGCCTCTGCTTCCGGTGTAACATAATCTCTCGATAGCCGTAAAAGAATCTTTTGCTCGTCCCTGCTCTGCAAGCCAAGCGTCAATTATCTTGTTTCCGAATTTATCGGGTAAAGAGTCCGCAAAAACACCTGCCATTCCTTTAAAAGCAGGGACGCCAACCAAATCATCAAATGCGTAAACATTTTCTGACAGAGGTAGCATGATCGGGGATATTTCAATACCGCTGTTAAGAAAATCTCTGTCATATTCAAACTGCACCAACTTTGAACCTTCCGGTTGATACAGATAGCCTATTCTCGAACCCCAAAGCCAGACTTCCGCTGTGTGGATTGGCTTGCTCATTCTTCATCCCCCCATTTCCATTCAGCAGCGTTCACTTTCTTCTTTCTTGCCCTCTTAGGCAGATTACCGCTATTTGCAATATAAGAAGGTCTTTTCGTATAATCCGGTATCATGTTTTCAAGATTGTGTTCAAGACCTATGCCCTGCATCAGCTTTACAAATGTGAGCAGCCCTATTTCCTCACCCTTTTCAAAACGGATAATTGTCCTCAACCCGATTCCCGTTTTTTCAGCAAGTTCTTTTTGCGTGATATGAGCAGAAACTCTGTGCTGCTTGAATCTGACAGCAAATTCATTCATGGCAGCATTACAATCTAAATCATTTGTGATTAACATATTACCGCCCTCTTTCTTATCTGACTTATAACATGCAACAAATTGCATCTTATATTCATTATACGTTAATGATACGAATAAGTCAATTCGCAAAGTAGACAAAAAGACATCTCTTTTATTGTGCCTATTTTACTTGTCTCTGTTCACACTAAAACTCCTTGACATACGTCAGTATGCCTGCATCGTTTTGATACAATCCGACGAAAAAATCGACTGCGCATCTCCGGCACAATCTTTGTGCGGTTTTGCCTTAAAATTTAATAAGCAACATATTGCACATTATTTTGAACTGTACTTTTTACCAGTAAAAAGTAAATCCGCAGAATAAGAAAATGCCCCACGTTCGTGCAAGCACGAGGTGGGGCATTTTTATTTTTATTTTAATTTTCAGATATAAATCTGGACATGAATATCACGCCAATTCAATATCCTGTGCTTCGTGGATCTGCTGTAGAGATATTCCTTAGCATCGTCCAGAAACAGTGTAAATTCACCGATTTTAACGTACTCGTGAATTACTTCTGGTCAGCAATAGCAGCCTGAGCAGCAGCAAGTCTTGCAATCGGCACACGGAAAGGTGAGCATGATACATAGTCAAGACCAATCTTGTGGCAGAACTCAACAGATGTCGGGTCACCGCCGTGTTCACCGCAGATACCGCAGTGAAGCTTTTCGTTAGCGGGCTTACCGAGCTTGAGAGCCATGTCCATAAGCTTACCAACACCAGTCTGGTCGAGCTTAGCGAACGGGTCGTTTTCGAAAATCTTCTTGTCATAGTAAGCATCGAGGAACTTACCAGCATCGTCACGTGAGAATCCGTAAGTCATCTGAGTAAGGTCATTTGTACCGAAGCAGAAGAAGTCAGCATTCTTGGCGATTTCGTCAGCTGTAAGAGCAGCACGAGGAATTTCAATCATTGTACCAACTTCGTATTCGAGTTCAACGCCAGCTTCCTTGATGAGAGCGTCAGCAGCTTCAACAACAACCTTCTTAACGAACTTGAATTCCTTGATGTCGCCAACGAGCGGAATCATGATTTCAGGCTTTACAGTCCAGTCGGGGTGATTGTTCTTAACGTTGATAGCAGCCTTGATGATAGCGTTTGTCTGCATCTTAGCGATTTCGGGGTATGTTACAGCAAGACGGCAGCCTCTGTGACCCATCATCGGGTTAAATTCGTGGAGACCTGCAATAATGTTCTTGATAGCTTCAACGGACTTGCCCTGTGCGTCAGCGAGAGCCTTGATGTCAGCTTCTTCTGTAGGAACAAATTCGTGGAGAGGCGGGTCAAGGAATCTGATAGTAACAGGGTTACCTTCGAGAGCCTCATAGAGAGCTTCAAAGTCAGCCTGCTGCATAGGTTCAATCTTAGCGAGTGCAGCTTCTCTTTCTTCAACTGTGTCTGAGCAAATCATTTCACGGAATGCAGCGATTCTTTCAGGGTCAAAGAACATATGCTCTGTACGGCAGAGACCGATACCTTCAGCACCGAGTTCACGAGCCTTCTTAGCGTCAGCAGGTGTATCAGCGTTTGTTCTAACTTTGAGGACTCTGTACTTGTCAGCCCACTGCATGATTCTGTCAAATTCGCCTGCGATTGTAGCGTCAACAGTAGGAATGATACCGTCATAGATGTTACCTGTTGTACCGTCGATAGAGATGTAGTCTCCCTCATTGAAAGTCTTTCCGCCGAGTTCGAACTTCTTGTTAGCTTCGTCCATCTTGATGTCGCCGCAGCCTGATACACAGCAAGTACCCATACCACGAGCAACAACAGCAGCGTGTGAAGTCATACCGCCACGAACTGTGAGGATACCCTGAGCAACCTTCATACCTGTAATATCTTCAGGTGAAGTTTCGAGACGAACGAGAACAACCTTTTCGCCCTTTGCAGCCCAAACTTCAGCATCGTCAGCTGTGAATACAACCTTACCGCAAGCAGCACCGGGTGAAGCACCAAGACCCTTACCCATAGGAGTAGAAGCCTTGAGAGCAGCAGTGTCGAACTGTGGGTGGAGGAGTGTGTCGAGGTTTCTCGGGTCAATCATTGCAACAGCTTCCTGCTCTGTCTTCATACCTTCGTCAACGAGGTCGCAGGCAATCTTGAGAGCAGCCTGAGCAGTTCTCTTACCGTTTCTTGTCTGGAGCATATAGAGTTTCTTGTTTTCAACAGTAAATTCCATATCCTGCATATCGTGATAGTGGTTTTCGAGAGTCTGACAAACTTCAACGAACTGAGCATAAGCTTCAGGGAATGTTTCAGCCATCTGAGCGATAGGCATAGGAGTTCTTACACCTGCAACAACGTCCTCACCCTGTGCGTTTGTAAGGAATTCGCCCATGAGCTTCTTTTCACCTGTAGCAGGGTCACGAGTAAATGCAACACCTGTACCGCAGTCGTCACCCATGTTACCGAATGCCATTGACTGAACGTTAACAGCAGTACCCCATGAGAAAGGAATATCGTTGTCACGTCTGTAAACGTTAGCTCTCGGGTTGTCCCATGAACGGAATACAGCCTTGATAGCACCCATAAGCTGTTCCTTCGGGTCTGTCGGGAAGTCAGTACCAATCTTGCTCTTGTATTCAGCCTTGAACTGTGAAGCGAGTTCCTTGAGGTCGTCAGCGTCAAGCTCAACGTCCTGAGTAACACCCTTCTTTGCCTTCATTTCGTCGATAAGTTCTTCAAAGTACTTCTTACCAACTTCCATAACAACGTCGGAATACATCTGGATAAATCTTCTGTAGCAGTCCCAAGCCCATCTTGGATTGTTGGACTTTTCAGCGATTGTTTCAACAACAGTTTCGTTAAGACCGAGATTAAGAATTGTATCCATCATACCGGGCATTGAAGCTCTTGCACCTGAACGTACAGAAACGAGG
>DETU01000028.1 GCA_002362175.1 Ruminococcus sp. UBA3280 | reverse complement strand
GGATATCGGCTTCGGCGGTATTGCCAATATCGACAGTACATACACGGCAACTCATGTTGATGTGCGCTCATCTAATTTCTGGAAGGGTGATGAGGTCAAGACTACCGCTTATTCCGTAACCAACGATTTCTATAAATACTATAAACTCAGCAAAACTGATGTTTACGGTAAGAAAAAAATCTACAGCATGAGCAGCAAGACTGATATTAAAGCTTTGCAGAATGCTTTGAACGCTAAGGGCTTCAACTGCGGCTCTGCTGACGGCATTATCGGTAACAATACACTTAAGGCTATGTTTTCAGCTTTGTGCGAGTTGATGTTAGGCGAGTAAAAAACAACGCCGCTCTCTCAATTATGAAGAGCGGCGCTTTTCTGCGCTGTTTATTTTATTCGGTACAAGTGTCGTAGTAGGTGTCGTAGTATAGTATAAATAAAAATTCCGATTTCACGAAACAACGTAAAATCGGAATTAAAATGGTCTGAGTGACGGGACTTGAACCCACGGCCTCTACCACCCCAAGGTAGCGCGCTACCAACTGCGCCACACCCAGTCATTCATGATGTACCTCAATCAACGTTATATATTATATCACACATTTTCAGATTTGTCAAGGGTTTTTTGAAAAAAATTTCAGATTTTTTTGTAAATCAGAGAAAAATACGTTATACTGCGAAAAAACGGACTGCCTTTTCAGCAGTCCGTCAGTGTTATTTTGATTTTTTCAGCATTTTATTTACTACCGCATATACAACTATAAAACATATACCTATCAGCAGTACGGCAATGTGTACAGACATAAATGCTTTTGTCAGTCCATACATTGCACCAGTAAATGATTTGAAAACCTGTGGCTGTTTTATTATAAATGCGTCGAAATATTTTGAAGATAAAAGATAGATACTTGGAAGTGTACCGAGTATTCCGGCAATTAATGATGAAATTCCTGTCCAGTAAAGGCATACGGAAAGACTTCTGCGATTTATCAGTAGAAGAATGAGTATAAGGAAAAGAGAAACGGTAAAGCAGACGACAGTTATTGTATTCATATGGCTGTAGACTTTTGAAATTTTAGTCAGTACACCGTGATTCTGCAATGAAGAATATTTATAGATGTCACAGTAATTTTCAATAATCTGATATGCACTGTCTGTGGTTTCCTTAAGTTTCTTTTTATATGTTTCGTCTTTTTCGTAACCGAAATTATCGGCATAGTTACTGAAAAATTCTTCTATATTACTTTCAAGATTCTGATTTTTCGGAATTTCAACAGTGGTCGGATTACCTGATTTGAGGGAAGTGAACAGAGATTCCGTATAAAGATTTATTACACTGTTCAGATAATTTTCGTCAATAGCGTCCATATAGGTCTGTGACGGAACACCTGTTGTATTGTATTGGTCATTGAAATATTTTTCAAGTTCGCTGTGGACTAATGAACTGATATTATTTTCTTTCATAAGAACGGTACTTTTTTCAGCCGTTACATTTATATTTATAATAGCTGTAAGAGATGAACCGATAATCATGAAAACGAGTATTACCGAAATAATAAGTGAGGGGAGGTAAGTGCTGAATTTTTTCATTTTATTGCATCTCCTCAGTATAGAATTTTTTTTCTGTAAGTTCACATATTACACCTATTCGTTCGTCTGATGAACCGAGTACATTTTTTTTGCAGGTATAAAGCGTCAGCTTTGTTTCTTCGGACGGAACAACATATTTATTATCATCTTTTTTAAATTCAATAAGTTCTTTTACTTTATATGTGAATTGTCCGTAATTGGTATTTATCGTTATGATGTCGCCGATTTCAAGCGTACCGAGTTCCGAAAAGAAAGTATCTTCATGAGCGCTTATGACGGTATTTCCTTCCTCGCCTATAATTACAGAACCGGACGACTGACACGCTCCTCTTTCAAAAAGTTCACGGTCGCTTCCCCAGTATACAGGAACATCAAGCTCAAAAGCGTCACTTTTTATAACTGCGTAAAGTTCGGCAAACTGAGGACGGATAATTTCCCCCGTTTCATTTGTTTCACCGCTGTAATCATTGACTATTTCATTTTCTTTTACAACTAGACCCCTTGTACCGTCGGGAGTAATTTTGAGGTCGTCCATAAAAGCGAGATTCATATATACTTTTAATTTATCACTTGGTTTTATCATTGCAACAAGAAAAATACCGATACAAAGAAAACATACAATAAATGGTGTGATTATATGAAGTGCAAGACTGTTTTTGTTTGAATTATCCTTCATTTTCTTCCCCGTTTCTCTTTAAAAATCTGTATGCTACAACAGTAAGAATACCTGCAAAAGAAATAAGTCCTGCCGCAACCGCAAAAATACCACGCCTGTCATAACCTGTATCTTCAACAAGAGTACCTGCATTAGCCATGCCGATTAGTTTGCCCTCCTCATTTCTCATGGCAAGGGAAATGTTGTCATCACTGATTTCCTCCACACTCACATTAATATCAAATGTTTCCGCAAACTTTGTCATAGAATCCACATATTCCGCTTTTTGTTCAATGGGAAGCTGTTTTAGCATACTTCTGCGTTCTTCGGGAGTAAGATTGTCATAAATAATCTGCTGTTGTTCGGGTGTAAATGTACGGATATAATTCATTTTTTCATCATAGGACATTTTTATGAAATCTTTTGCGGAAATTCTTGTGAATGTTGAACCGTCGCCCGTCTGAAGTGTAATTCCTCCGTCTGTTCCGTTTGAGTTGCTGGGATTGCTTGCCGGTGTTGTACCCTGACTTTCGTTACCAGACTGAGCAGGCGGGGTGGTGGTAGTTGTGGTTGTGGTCGGCGGAGTCTGCGGAGCAGTCGTAAAGACACCGCTTGCTTGATAGATTTGCTCTATAGCGTAGTCAAAGTCCGCAGAAGTATATTTGTCGGGATTGGCGTAATATTCGTTATATCCCTGCTGTATCATATCTTCTGAATAGCCCTGTTCACGTGCAACTCTTGCAACGTCGTCAACTGTAGTGGCGAACGTCAGCATTGAACATGAGAGGACTCCGCAAACAGCTATTATTGCCCCTGCCGATTTTATAATTGACTTTTTTTTCATTATAACATAACCTCCGTTTTTTTATACTTTAATTATATATATTTTTTTTCGTAATGTCAAGCAAAACACGCATTTCAGATTATTTTCAGTTTTAT
>DETU01000033.1 GCA_002362175.1 Ruminococcus sp. UBA3280 | reverse complement strand
ATGTACAAAGAAAAATAAATTTACATATTGTCATAAACACCATTAAAAGTCCATTTTCTTCATAATTTGTTATATAAAAATCAACAGTTATTTTATGTTAAACAGTATCACAATGTGAGAACAAAACGAAAATTACAATGAATTATTGACGTTTCAGGCATGATATGGTATAATAAAGAAAAAATATAATCAGTGAAAAGAAGGAAGTCTATAAAATGAGTATGCCGAAAACTTTATATATGGTCGTTCCATGTTATAATGAGCAGGAAGTTCTTCATGAGACGGCAAGGCAGTTAAAAGCAAAATATGAAACGCTTATTCAGCAGAATCTTATTTCCTCCGAAAGCAGAATTGTATTTGTGAATGACGGCTCAAAAGATAGTACATGGTCGATTATTCAGGAACTTCATAGCGAACAGCCCCATTTTTTTTCGGGAATAAATCTCGCACACAACAGCGGTCACCAGAATGCCGTACTTGCAGGGCTTATGTCTGTAAAGGATATATGCGATATGGTAATAACAATGGACGCTGATTTACAGGACGATATAAACACTATTGACGCTATGGTAAAAAAATATTATGAGGGAAATCAGGTTGTTTACGGTGTAAGAAGTGCAAGAAAAACAGACACTTTTTTCAAGAAATTCACGGCTGAAAGTTTTTATAAATTCATGAAGTTAATGGGTGCAGACGTTGTTTATAATCATGCGGATTTCAGGCTTATGAGCAGCAGAGTATTACAGGAACTCTCTGGTTTCAGGGAAGTCAACCTTTTCCTGCGTGGAATGATACCGCTTATTGGCTTTCAGAGCTGTAATGTATATTATGAACGTCATGAACGCTTTGCAGGAGAGAGTAAGTATCCACTTAAAAAAATGCTTTCTTTCGCCATTAACGGAATAACTTCATTCAGTACAAAACCACTTAAACTTATAACATCACTCGGCTTTATAATGTTTGTGATAAGTGTTATAGCGTTTATATGGAGTTTTATTGTAAAAATTGCTGGTTTGTCTGTAGGCGGTTGGTCAAGTACCATGTGTTCGATATGGTTGATAGGCGGATTGCAGTTGCTTTGTCTTGGAATAATCGGAGAATATGTCGGAAAGATTTACGCAGAAGTAAAACAGCGACCACGTTTTATAGTTGCTGATTTTCTTAATGAAACAGGTAACAATGACAATGAAAAAAAATAATATTATGTATTTTCATCAATTGAAAAGAAGTTTATTGGATATAGACTTCTGAGTATTTAAACAGATATGAATAAATTCTGTTTTGAAAACATAAAAATACCCACTACTGAATAGAAACTATTTCAGTAGTGGGTGATATTTTTTATCAGTCTTGATTATTGCTTTTTTTTCTGTTGTACTTTGACTTTTGTCCGAGATTGAGTGAAATAGTAAGAATCTTGTCTGAATTGAACAGGCGGAGTGCAAAGAACATACATACAAAAAATACGATTATCTGGTATACAAGACCAAATATGAAGATAGTATCATTTCCGAACATGAGGTTTGATATACCTGAGAATGTATGTGTGAACGGTATAGCGTATATAATAACTCTTATTGCCATAGGAAGTGCGTTTATATCTGATACCATTGAAATTATGTAAGGTATTAATGCAAGCATCATAATCGGCATTATAACAGTCTGTGATGATTTTGTATCGTTTACCAATGCTCCGAGCATAATAGAAACGGAAAGACATATCATAATTGTAAGGAAAAGCTGTAATCCGACAAGTACATAGTCCCCAACTGACAGCGAAAGACCAAGCTGTTCTATAGCCTCATCAACTGAAACATAGTTTCCCATAACGTCTGAAGCTATTTCGTTCACTGCTTCAGCAGACGCACCCTGAATGAATTTTGAAAATCCTATCATATAGACTGCGGCGTTGATAAGTGCAACAACAGCGGCGGCAAGCATTTTTGCAGTTATAATTGACGTTCTTGATACAGGAGAGGAAAGAAGTGTTTCAAGTGTCTTGTCGATTTTTTCGTTAGAAATTGAACTGATAAGGGATTGTGAAGTCATTATGATAAGCAGGAATACAATAATAGGAAGAAGCATATTCTGCATCATTACTTTATTTATTATATTGTCAACGGAAATTGCGGCGGATTTATCGTCAATTACCGTGTTGTCCTGCAATACAACAGGGTTTTCTATTAGTTCAAGTTCTTCCAAAGTAATTCCTGACTTTAATGCAATGGTATTGGCGATACTATTTTGAATCAATTCAAATGCCCCTGAATTTCCCGTTGACATATTTGACATTGCTGCCGCTGATTTCATTCTTGAAACGGTAATGACTTCAGGACATTCATTGTTTTCAATTGTTTCTGTAAATCCTTCGGGAAGGATAACAAGATTTTTGATGTCATTCTTTTTGAGAATATCCGCATAGTCGTCGCCGTCCGTATCAAATTCAGTTATTTCCGCACCTGTGCTTTTAAGTGTTTCGATAAGACTTTTTGTAAAATCGGTATCGTCACGGTCGCTTATATTGATTTTCAGGTTTTCGCTTTCTTTCATTGAGTTGTCAATGACACTTTTTGTTGTATTTCCGACAAACATTAATATTGCCACTATTAACACAAGACTTATAATCATCTGTGCGTTTATAAGTTCCTTGAGTTCTTTCTGGAGCAGGTTAATGAATTTCATTCTCAATCACCACCCTTTCAAAAACTTCTTCAAGATTAACTGCATTGTAACGCTGTTTGAGTTCTTCACCCGTACCTGTAACCATAAGATGTCCCTTTGCGATAATTCCGACACGGTCTGAAACAAATTCAATTTCAAGCATATTGTGCGAAGAAAGAAGGAAAGACATACCTTCTTCATTTGCAAGTTTTTTAATCATCTTACGTATTTCGATAGCGTTTATTACGTCAAGTCCGCTGGTTGGCTCGTCAAGAATGGCAAGCTTTGGTTTTGTCATGACAGCTCTTGAAAGAAGAAGCTTTCTAATCATACCTCTGCTGTAACTGCCGATTTTGTCGTTAAGTCTTTCACCAAGTCCGCAGATTTCTTTTGCACGGTTAACACATTCAATAATCTTATTCGGGTCGGTGTAGAAAAGACCTGCCATGAATTTAAGATAGTTTGCACCCGTCATATTTTTGTAAGCACCTGCTTCGTCGGGCAGATATGTAATACACTCCCTTACCTTTTCAGGTTCTTTGTTTATGCTGTGACCGTCTATCACAGCGTCGCCGGAAGTTGCTTTCAGAAGAGTTGAAATCATTCTGATTGTTGTTGTTTTTCCTGCACCGTT
>DETU01000044.1 GCA_002362175.1 Ruminococcus sp. UBA3280 | reverse complement strand
AAAGTCTTGTTTACTATCTAAAAATACTATATAATTCTATGGATATAGAAATTTTTTCAAAACTTTCGTACAAACTATGATTACGTCTGCCATCTTATATTTCTGAAAAATCACCATTTTTTGTAATCAATTATGCAGACGACTATATTTCAATAGGCTTTACTGATTCGGCAAGACAAAGTTATGAAAAATTATTTGTATACTATAAGTAAAGTTATATATGAATTTTATAAAAAGGAGAATATTATAATATGCTTAAAGGAAAAACTGTACTGCTCGGCGTTTCAGGCTCTATAGCAGTATATAAAATATGCAACCTCGCAAGAATGCTGACCAAACTCGGTGCGGACGTTCACGTTGCAATGACAACAAATTCAACGAATTTCGTACACCCTCTTACTTTTGAGACTCTCACTCAGCATAAATGTCTTATAGATACTTTTGACCGTAATTTTGAGTACAGCGTGGAACACGTTTCTATTGCAAAGAAAGCCGACGTTGTTATGATTGCACCTGCTTCCGCCAACGTCATCGGAAAAATCGCAAACGGCATTGCCGACGATATGCTTACAACTACAGTTATGGCGTGTACCTGTAAAAAAATAATAGCACCTGCAATGAATCACAATATGTTACACAATCCGATAGTGCAGGACAATATCGAAAAGCTTAAAAAATTTGGCTATGAAGTCGTTCCTACAGTAAACGGTATGCTTGCAAACCGTGATACAGGTGACGGAAAACTTCCCGACGAGGAAACACTTCTTGAATATATAATCCGTGAAATTGCTTTTGAAAAGGATTTGAAGGGAAAGAAAATTCTTGTGACAGCAGGTGCGACCCGTGAAAATATTGACCCTGTACGTTTTATCACAAACCATTCAAGCGGAAAAATGGGATTTGCCATTGCAAGAAATGCCATGCTGAGAGGTGCGGACGTGACTGTTGTTGCAGGACATACCGATGTTAAACCGCTTATGTTCGTGGACATAGTAAGGACGGAAACCGCAGAAGATATGTTCAGGGTAGTGACAGAACGTCAGGCGGACTTTGACATCATAATAAAATCCGCTGCTGTTGCCGACTATACACCTGTTACGACAGCAGACAACAAAATTAAAAAATCAGACAATGACATGAGTATTCCCCTTAAACGTACCAAAGACATTCTAAAATATCTCGGTGAACATAAACCCGAAGGACAGGTTATATGTGGTTTTTCAATGGAAACGGAAAACGTTATTGAAAATTCACGCAGAAAGCTTGAAAATAAAAACTGTGACATGATTTGTGCCAATTCCCTTAAAACTGACGGAGCAGGTTTCGGTACAGATACAAATATAGTAACCCTGATAACCCACGACAATACAGAACAGCTTGAAATAATGTCAAAATCAGAAGTAGCTAACATTATTCTCACAAGACTGAATGAGTTAAGCACAAGAAACATGGATTGACATAATTTTCAATATATGTTATAATTTCGTGGGAGATGATTTTTTTGAAGAATACATTTGGCTCAAGCGTTGCCGTTACGATTTTCGGAGAAAGTCACGGCAATATGATAGGTGCGGTTCTTGACGGTTTAGCGTCGGGAATTGACGTTGACGAAAATTTTATAGCATCACAGATGGAACTAAGAAAATCTATCGGTGCATTGTCTACCGCACGCCGTGAAGCTGACGAAGTAAAGATAGTAAGTGGTGTTTTCAATGGTAAGACTACAGGTACACCAATAACGCTTATTATAGAAAACAAGGACACAAGGAGCAAGGACTACGGTGAACTTGCGTACAAGGCACGTCCCGGACACGCAGACTATACCGCACAAATGAAATATCACGGTTTTCAGGACTTCAGAGGTGGCGGACACTTTTCAGGAAGAATAACGGCAGGACTTGTTGCCTCTGGTGCTATTGCTATAAAAGCACTGAGAAAAAAGGGTATTTATATCGGTACACATATACTTTCATGTGCGGGAGTCCGTGACCGTGATTTCAGTGACATTGCAGAAGATATAAACAGACTTAACAGTCTTGATTTTGCCGTACTTGACGATAATGCAGGACAGGCTATGACCGAAAAGATAGCTGACGCACGCAGGGACGGCGACAGTGTGGGCGGTCGTCTTGAAACTGCCATTATAGGTTTTCCGTCAGGTGTGGGCGAACCTTGGTTTGATACTATTGAGGGTGTACTTGCACACATTCTTTTCAGTGTTCCGGCAGTAAAGGGCGTTGAATTTGGTGACGGTTTTGAACTTGCCGAAAAATACGGAAGTACAGCAAATGACGCTTACTTTTCAGATAATGGAAACGTCTACACAAAAACAAATCACAGTGGTGGCATTTTAGGCGGTATAACAAACGGTATGCCTATAGTTTTCCGTACCGCAGTAAAACCTACACCGTCTATTTACAAGGAACAGGACACCATTGACCTCAACACCATGCAGGAAACAAAATTACAGATAAAAGGTCGTCATGACCCTGCGATTATACACCGTGCAAGAGTGGTTATAGACAGCGTTACCGCTCTCGTACTCTGTGACCAGCTTGCCCTCAGATACGGTACAGACTGGCTTGCCGAATAATTTAATTTATAAAAGGAAGTTTTTAATTATGGCTATGAATATTATAAGGGAATTACCCCACCCGACAGAAATAAAATCCGCTCACCCTCTTTCAAAGGAACTTATCGAAACAAAGGCGAAGCGTGATGAGGAAATAAAAAAGATTTTCAGCGGTGAATCCGACAAGTTTATTCTTATTATAGGACCTTGTTCTGCTGACAAGGAGGACAGTGTTCTTGATTATATAACACGTCTCAGAGAAGTTCAGGAAAAAGTAAAGGACAGGATTTTCATTATTCCGAGAATCTACACAGGTAAACCACGTACTACAGGTGACGGCTACAAGGGAATGTTACATCAGCCAAATCCCACAGGTATGCCCGACCTCAAAAGCGGTATCATTGCAGTAAGACATCTCCACATGAAAGCTCTTGCTGAAACAGGTTTTTCAAGTGCAGACGAAATGCTTTATCCCGAAAACTACAGCTATCTTGATGACCTGCTTTCATATATCGCAATCGGTGCACGTTCCGTTGAAAATCAACAGCACAGACTTGTTTCAAGCGGTGTTACAATTCCTGTCGGTATGAAAAACCCCACAGCAGGTGATATTTCGGTAATGATGAACTCTATCACTGCCGCACAACATTCCCATGCATTTATTTACAGAGGCTGTGAAGTAAAAAGCGACGGCAACCCTTACGCCCATGCTATTCTGCGTGGATATGTTGACGACAGGGGTAATTCTTTCCCTAATTATCACTATGAGGACTTAATAAGACTTTCTGACACCTATGCACAGAAAAATCTTCTCAATCCTGCACTTATCGTTGATACAAATCACTCAAATTCGGGCAAACAGTACAACGAGCAGATTCGTATTGCTAAAGAAGTACTTCACAGTATGCGTCACAGCAACGACATCAGAAAACTTGTAAAGGGTCTTATGATTGAAAGCTACATTGAGGACGGAAGTCAGAAAATAGGCGAAAATATCTACGGAAAGTCGATTACAGACCCATGTTTAGGCTGGGAAAAATCTGAAAAACTCCTTTACGAAATTGCCGATTTACTTTAATCATATAAAAATACAGTTGAAATTTTACTGAAATAAAATAATTCAAAGCCGTTTTGAAAAGATTGTAAAAACATCTTTAAAAAAACGGCTTTTTGTTGTAAAAATAGTTTTTTAATCAGATAAAAACGTAATCAAC
>DETU01000057.1 GCA_002362175.1 Ruminococcus sp. UBA3280 | reverse complement strand
ATCGGTGTCGGCGGAGGCGGCGGAAACGCTGTTAACTGCATGGTTGATTCAGGTGTTAACAATATAGAGTATATCGCAATCAATACCGACGCAAAAGCTCTTAACAAATCAAAAGCCACTACAAGAATACCAATCGGTGCAAAGCTTACAAAGGGCAGAGGTGCAGGAAACAAGCCTGAAATAGGTCAGCGTAGTGCCGAAGAAAACCGTGATGAAATTGAAACACATCTCAAGGGTGCTGATATGATTTTCATTACCGCAGGTATGGGCGGTGGTACGGGTACAGGTGCTGCTCCTGTTGTTGCTAAAATAGCTAAGGAAATGGATATACTTACAGTTGCAGTAGTTACAAAGCCGTTCCTTTTTGAAAGAGAGCAGAAAATGGCTCAGGCTGAAAAAGGTATTGCAGAACTTAAAAAGTATGTTGACTCCCTTATCGTTATCCCTAACGAAAAGCTTCTTGTGGGTCTTGACAAGCCCCTTACCATGATGCAGTCATTTGCACTTTCAGACGATGTCCTTAAAACAGGTGTAAAGAGTATCTCAGACCTTATTGTTGAGGAAGGTTACATAAACCTTGATTTTGCGGACGTTTCAACTATTATGAAAGGTGCGGGATATGCCCACATGGCTATCGGTCACGGTTCAGGCAAGGATAAGGCAAGAGATGCCGCTACAGCAGTTATTTCCAGTCCGCTTCTTGAAACCTCTATTTCAGGTGCAAAGAGACTTCTTATCAACATCGCTATGTCTGAAGATATTCTTTCTTCTGACGTTGATGCGGCAACCAAGATGATTACTGATACTGCCGCTGAGGGCGTTGAATTTATCTTCGGTACTGCTTTCAAGGAAGATATGCAGGACGAAATGTCTATCACTGTTATTGCCGCAGGTTTTGATGGTATAGATGGTTATGACGTTCCTGAAGAAGAACCGGAAGAAGAAAAGAAAACCGCCCCCGCTCCTCAGTCTGCTCCTACACCTCCGCCGTCTGTTCCGACTCCGGAAGAAAATATTATGCAGATTGACAATCCGCTGATTGACGGTCTCGGTATGAGCGGAAATTCTTCAAGGTCGTCTGCAAACAACGATTTGGATATTGACGAAATTTTCAAGATACTTGGAAACTAAAAAATTGTCAGAGCAGCTTCTCTCTGGGGAGGCTGCCCTTTTTTAAAGAGAGATAGTGTAAAATGCACTAAATTCAACGGAAAAATTCTACATTTCAATGATTGAATTATTATATAAATTGTGTTATAATTTATATGAAAGAACTGTTTTGAAAAATAAAACAGTTGATTTGTTCTTTTTTTATTTATTTTGCCGTATATGATTGCGGAGAATGGAGTTGCAATTACAATGGATGAACCAACCGTATTACGAACCACCAAAATAGGCGGTGGTTTTGTTAAAGAAGATGTTCTTACATATCTCGATGAACTTAACTCAAAAATTCTTTCCCTTCAGGAAGATAATGAAAAACTTAAAAAGTCAGGACCTTCTTCCAGTAATGATGATGAAGTCAGAAAGTATAAGAATCAGATTGATAATTTACAGGAAAAACTTAATGCTTCAAACAATGCTTTGAGAAATGCGAAAAAGGAACTTGAAGCCGCTCAGACAACTATCGCTCAGCTTCAGGCAGGAAAGCCTGTTGCTGCTGGTGCTGCCGCTCCTGTTAACAATGCACAGCTTGAAGCAGCAAAGAAGGAAATCGAAAATCTTAAAAATCAGCTTAAAGTCGCTCAGACAGCAGGTGCTTCACAGTCAGCCAATAATAATGATGCTGAACTTGCAAAGGTTAAGCAGGACCTTTCAAGAATGACTAATGACCTCGCTGCAAAGGCTAAGACTATTGTTGAAAAAACACAGGAGTCAGCTTCCAAGGACGCTAAAATCGCTCAGCTTACTAAGGAAAATGCAATTGCTATTGCTAAGAAAGACGAGGAAATTGCTAAGAAAAATGCTGAACTTGCTAAGAAAGATGACGAAATCAAGAATCTTAACGAAAAGGCAAGTAATCCGACTCTTATGATTAGTGATTTGTTTATTCAGGCTCAGAAAACTACCGAACAGCTTAAAGCAGACGCTCAGGAAAAAGCAGAAGCTCTTAAAAAAGAAGCTGCTGAAAAGGCTGAAAAGGTTATCAGTGACGCAAAGGCAGAGGCTGAAAAAACTGTTTCCGCTGCAAATACAACTGCTGAATCGTGCATAAAAGATGCAAATATCAAAGCCAAAACTACTATTGACGAGGCTAACAAACACGCTGATACAGTTAATGAAATGTCGTCAACTGTACGTAAAATGCTCCTCAACGAAATTGAAAGTATAAACTCAAAGTTCAGCGATATAACAGCACGTCTCAATGAGGCTAAGGACATTGTCGGAGAAGCACGCAAGTCTATAGATACAAACGCTTCTCAGGATATAAAAAAGATGGAATCTCCTAAGGTTGATATGTCGGACGTTAAGTCAAATGCGGAAAAGGCAAAGAAATCTGAATCTGTTTCCGGAATTGCGAAAAAACCGTCTTTAAATAATTCGGTTCAGTCAAATAATTCTGCGAAACCTGTAAATAATAATTTAAACAGCAGTAATATAAACAATGTTAAGTCTGCACCGGCTAAGTCACAGCCTAAAAAAAGTTTTAACTTTGATATGGCTGGCATGGACGAACTGCTTAAAGCAGCTGAAGCAGAAGCAAACAACCCAAATGCATAATTTTTGCGGGAATTAAAGTCATTATATAGTACCGATGTTTTTGTATGAAAAAGAAAGGTACTGATTATAATAATGAATTTTCTGTCTGTCTTAATTCAGACGGGAAAATCTGTGGCAGTCTATATTGTCACAGCAAGGGATTCAAGTCAGGTTATCCTCTCAGTGACACCGTTTATATTCGGGGCATTCAGCCGGTCAACATGAAATAATTGCAAAACAGCAGATAAACCTACAAAAAACCGTAGAACAACCGGAGTTAGCCTGTTGATACTGTATGTGAAAACGTACTTGAGCAGGAAGCCCCCGTCTTATTTCCGATGGGAGAGCGTGTCAAATATTTTTAAGTGAGGTACTGAAATATGTATGAAGACAAGACATTAGTCTGCAAGGAATGTGGAAACGAATTTATTTTCTCCGCAGGCGAACAGGAATTTTTCGCTGAAAAAGGTTTCGTAAATGAACCTCAGAGATGCAAGCCTTGCCGTGACGCAAGAAAGAATACAGGAAGAACTGAAAGAGTGATGTATACTGCTGTATGTGCTTCCTGCGGTAAAGAGGCAAGAGTTCCTTTTGAACCCAAGGAAGGCAGAGCTGTTTATTGTAGCGAATGCTTTGCTAAAATGAACGAAGCTTAATTGTTTATAATCTTACGGCACAGTGTGAAAATGCTGTGCTGTGGATTTTAATAGATAGTTAAAACAGAAAGGACGATGTTTCATGCAGATTACTAAGGAGACTATTATCGGCGATATTCTTGACGCTGATTTCAATGTTGCTCCGTATTTCCTTGAAATTGGTATGCACTGTCTCGGCTGTCCCGCTTCAAGAGGCGAGTCAATTGAGGAGGCCTGTGCTGTTCACGGAACTGACGCGGACGCTCTCGTTGAAAAACTTAATGCTCATTTTGCTGAGAAAAAGTAATTGCAAAGCAATATAGAGGCGTGTCGCTCAGGCACGCCTGTATTTTTTGTATATATATTGAATTATTATTGACAAGAGGTGTAAAAATGCTTGATAGCAGATTGAAAATGTGTGCTGAAATGGTCGGTGGCAAAGGTATAGTTTGCGATGTCGGTACAGACCACGCATATCTTGCCGCCGAACTTATTCAAAGCGGTAAATGTGAAAAAGTTATAGCATCTGATGTTAAAGTCGGTCCGCTCGGAGCAGCACAGCGTACCGTTGAGAAATATGATATTGCCGACAAGGTTGAGCTGGTCAGGTCGGACGGTCTTGAAAATATTTCTCTTGAAGGAGTTTCAGACATCGTTATTGCAGGTATGGGCGGAGAGACTATTGTTGAAATTCTTCATAAATGTGATAAACTGGCTGAGAGTGATATACGTCTTATTCTTCAGCCTATGACAAAATCGGAAGTTCTGAGAAAATGGCTTTATGACAGCAATTTTGCCATTACAGAAGAAAGGGTTGTTGAGGACGGCGAAAAACTTTATGTTGTTATGCGTGCGGAGTGGAGCGGACAGTTTCAGCGTCTAACCGAAACAGAATCATATGCGGGTTTTTTCAGTGTGGACGACCCTCTTGCACAGAAATACCGCAGTAATGAAGCGGCACGTCTGAGAAAAGTAGGTGCAGCACTTGAAAAGGGCGGTATGCGTGCGGAATCGGTTCATTTTTCTGCCATTGCCTATAAGCTTGAAAACGGTATTGATAAAGTCAAGACTGACGATGTATATAATTATCTCAATGAAATTTATCCTGTTGATGTTCAGGAAAAGTGGGACAATTCGGGTATGCTTGTTGAAAGTTATGAAATGGAGTGCAGTAAAGTTCTTCTCACTTTGGACATAACTATTCCGTCAATCTATGAGGCAGAATGTAAGGGCGCGGAACTTATGATTTCTCATCACCCCGTTATTTTTAACCCTCTGAAGAAAATTACAAGAAAAAGCCCTGTTTTCAGACTCATTTACAGCGATATTGCGGCTATATGTATGCACACAAATCTTGATATTGCAAAAGGTGGTACGAATGGTGTTATTCTCAGAAAGCTTTCTGAACACTGTGAATTTGAGGGTGCCCCCGAGTTCTTTGAGGACTGCGGAAACGGTAATAATCTCGGTTGGATTTGTGAACTTAAAGAACAGATTGACTCCGAAAAATTCGGTTTGATTTTAAAAAATATTTTTGGTTGTGAGTATATAAAAATGAACAGATATACTCCCCACAGAATTAAGCGTTTTGCGTTCTGTTCGGGGTCGGGTGGTTCTATGCTTGACCTTGCGATAGAAAAGAAATGTGACGCTCTCATTACGGGCGATGTCAAGCATGATGTTTGGATTGATGCGAATAACCGCTATATTACGTTATTTGACTGCGGTCACTTCAATACAGAAAATATTGTCCTTGAGGAATTGCGATGTGTTATTGAGGAGAAGTTCCCACAGCTTGAAGTTATAATCGGTGAAACTTCCCTTGACCCTGCTGTTTATCTCTGAGGTGAAAAAATGAGTATTCTTATTTGTCCGGTATGCCGTGAAAAGCTCGGTATTTCGGGAAAGACTTATGTATGTCCGAAAAATCACAGTTTTGATATTGCAAAAAGCGGTTACGTGAATCTTCTTCTTTCAAAACAAGCAGGAAAAACAGTTCACGGAGATAATAAACTTATGGTACAGGCAAGGCGTGATTTTCTTGAAAAAGGCTATTATTCGCCTTTAAGGGACGCTATTTGTGAAAAAATAAAAGATGGTGTGATTCTTGATGCAGGTTGCGGTGAGGGTTACTATACGGCAGGTATCAGCGACAAACTCGGTAATTCCGAAATTTACGGCATTGATATTTCAAAGACTGCTGTTGAGTTTGCAGGAAAGCGTAAGAAAAATATAACTCTTGCAACCGCAAGTGTTTTTCATATTCCTGTTGCGGACAGTTCGTGCGATACGCTTGTTACAGTTTTTTCACCGTATTGCAGTGACGAATTTCAGCGTGTTCTTAAAAAGGGCGGTACTATGATTATGGCTATTCCGTCGGAAATGCACCTCTGGGAACTCAAACAGGCGGTTTATGACACTCCTTACAAAAATGAGGTAAAGCCGTATGCACTGGAGGGCTTCGGACTTTCGGGAAAAAGACGTATTACTTATAAATTCCTGCTTGACAATCAGCAGGATATACAGTCGTTGTTTTCAATGACACCTTACTATTACAGGACAGGTCAGCAACAGCAGGAAAGGCTTTCTGCTCTTGAAAGTCTTGAAACAACGGCAGACTTTGAACTTCTTATATACCGCAAAATCTAAATTATAAGGAGGAAAATATGAAAAATTACTTGAAACAATTCGGATATACTTTGGTGATGTTAATTACAGGGCTGTGTCCTATGGGGATTGGTGTGGTTTTTGTCGGAATAATCGGTGAAAAGTACAGCAGTTTTATCATGGGATTATCAATGTTTGTCGGTGCGTTACTGTGCATATTTGTCATGAAAAAGCAGTTTGATATCAGTGTGAAAGATGTATTTAAAACGCCAAAAACGGACGAATTGTTATTAGTTATTTCAATGTCGGTTATATATACTGTTATAACGGCACTCACTGAATACAGGTCAGTATTATCCGAACCGTCAGACGAAAGATACAGTCTGACGGACTGGATAGGTTCAGCGTTTTTAGCACCTGTATCGGAGGAAATTATTTTCAGATTTTCAATGCTTACACTACTTTTGATTGCGGACGGACGCAGTAAAAAAATTATTTCGTTCGTACTGGTTTCGGTAATTTGGGCATTTATACACTTCGGTGGAACGTTGCCGAGATTTATAGATATATTTGTTGTCGGAATTATTCTCGGTATTGTATTCTGTAAATCTGGTAATATTATTTACTGTATGATTTTTCACAGTATCGCAAATATAGCTATTTATATTATAAGCTGTAATTCTACATTTTTAGCCGATAAAATATGGCTTCTGTATATAAGTATACCGTTGTTTCTTGCCTGTATGGGAGTACTTGTATATATTCTTGACAAAAGAAAAATAGTAAAGGACTGATTTTATGGCACTTGATGGAGCATTTCTCTTTGCAGTAAAAAATGAACTCGTTCAGTTAATCGGCGGTCGTATAGAAAAGATACATCAGCCTTCGAGGGAAGAAATAATTATTTCAATACGTACAAGACAGGGAAGTAAAAAACTCTATACTTCGGCAAATGCGGGAAGTGCAAGAGTTCACATAACGGAAAAGAATGTTGATAATCCGCAGACTCCGCCGATGTTCTGTATGCTTTTGAGAAAACGTCTCGGAAACGGTAAGCTTATTGATATACGTCAGGATGGTCTTGAACGTATACTTTTTCTTGACTTTGAGTGCGTCAATGAACTGGGTGACGTTGTTGTCATTACGATTGCGTGTGAAATTATGGGACGTTGTTCCAATCTTATAATTATTGACAGCGACGGAAAAATTATAGGCAGCATAAAACGTGTTGACGGTGAAATGTCTCGTGAAAGAATGGTTTTGCCATCTATGACGTATACTTTCCCACCGAAAAGTGACCGTCTTAATTTCCTCAATGCAGAACCCGAGCAGATTATTATTAAACTCCGTGAAAACGATTCTGCTGAACTTTCAAAGGCACTTATCAGGGTTTTTGAGGGAATATCTCCTGTTCTTGCTCGTGAATGGACTTTTTTTGCAGGTCGTGGCGTACATCTTGACGGAAATGTTGACGGTGATTCACTTGACCGTCTGCTTTTCATAATAAAGCGTACTCGTGAGCAGTTGATTAACGGTGAATGTTGTTTCAATGTTGCAAGTACTAAAGAGGGTATGCTGAAAGATTTTTCATTTATAAGGCTTTCACAGTTCGGCAATTTTATGTATACAAAGGAAATTCCAACCGCCTGTGAACTGCTTGATTATTTCTATTCTGAACGTGACAGCATAGCACGTACAAAACAGCGTGCAAATGACCTTTTCAGACTTCTTGTAAATCTGATTGACCGTACAGAAAGAAGAATTTCAGTACAGCGTGAGGAACTTTCCGCCTGTGCCGACAAGGACTATTATCGGCTTTGCGGTGACCTTATTTCTGCAAATATGTACCGTATCAAAAAGGGCGACAGTATAGCGGTTGTTGAAAATTTCTATGACGAGGAATGTCCGCAGATTGAAATTAAACTTGATGTACGGAAAACGCCGTCACAAAATGCACAGCATTATTACAGTGAGTACAAAAAGGCGGTTACGGCTGAAAAAAAGCTTGCTGAACAGATAAGCAAGGGAGAAGAAGAATTACAGTATCTTGACAGCGTTTTTGATTCTCTTAGTCGTGCTACTTCTGAAAACGATATAATACAATTGCGTCTTGAACTGCGTGAACAGGGTTATATCAAGTCTGTGAACGGCAAGGCAAAACCACCAAAGGCTTTACCGCCGATTGAGTACAGGTCAAGCGACGGTTTCATGATACTTGTCGGAAGGAATAATTATCAGAATGACAAACTTTCTTTGAAGTTTGCCGAAAAAAACGACATATGGCTTCATACACAGACTATAACGGGCTCGCACGTAATTATAGTTACGGACGGTGTAACTCCTCCCGACAATACTATTGAAGAAGCGGCTGTAATTGCTTCGGTAAACAGCAAGGGACGTGATTCAAATCTTGTGCCTGTTGATTATTGTCTTGCTAAATATGTTAAAAAGCCGTCAGGTGCAAAGCCCGGAAAAGTAATATTCACCAACTATAAAACTGCTTTTGTCAAGCCTGATACCGAACTTGAAAATAAATTAAGGGTGTAATTTTATGAATAAAAAACTTTCAGAAAATTTTTTCAGCCGTGACTGTCTTGAAGTTGCTCCTGAACTTGTAGGAAAAATTCTTGTACGCAGACTTACGGACGGTACTCTTTTAAAGGAAAGAATTTACGAAACAGAAGCTTACAGGGGTGAGGAAGATAAAGCCTGTCACGCCTCAAAGGGTAAGACCAAACGCACTGAAATTCTTTACGATGACAGCGGAATGATTTATATTTATCTCTGTTATGGTATTCACTGGCTTATGAATATCGTTACGGGTGAAAAAGATAATCCGCAGTGTGTTCTTGTCCGTGCGGGAGAAATTCACAAAGGTCCTGCAAAGCTTACAAAGTATATGCAGATAGACGGAAGTTTCAATAAATGTAAAATCTGCGGAAATCCTGATATATGGATTGAGGACGACGGTTTCAGACCTGAAATAAAAACTGATTCAAGAGTCGGAATTGACTATGCCGGTGACTACTGGAAAAATATAGAATGGCGTTTTATTGCCGACGGGAAGTGATTTTTTGTGAATATACGCTGTATAGGCTTCAATTCGGTTTATGGCAGTGAGTACAGCGTATGTCGTGAACCTGAAAAGAATGTTTTTATGCTTATTCTTGTAAAAAGCAGTGTTGTTTTTCGTGTGAATGGTATGGATTTTTATGTTCCTCCTTACACTTTTATGCTGTATGACGATAAATACGTACAGGAATACCGTGCGGACGGTAGTTTCTTTATATGTGACTGGATATGTTTTGACAAGGACGGCGACAGTGAACTTTTTGATGCTTTTGAACTGCCGTTTAACCGTCCTGTTCAGTTTTCAGATTCTGAATTTATAAGTAATCTCATAAGGAACATTGCTTCCGAATATTATTCTCTTAGTTCAAGAAGAAGTAAAATGCTTGATATTCTTATGAGGACACTTATTTTAAAAATAAGTGATTTTGCAGGCAGACATGATAATTCACAGCAGACAGTTGACCCCCATTATACCGCACTTATTGAATTGAGGGAAAAAGTTTACAGAAATCCGCAGATGAAATGGAATGTAGATACTATGGCGGCAGATGTAAATATGTCAAGGTCTTATTTTCAGCATATTTACCGTGAAATGTTTGGTGTTTCCTGCATTTCGGACGTTATCAGCGGAAAGATTGAAAAAGCAAAGGAAATTCTCAGTGAAACTTCATGCACAGTTGCACAGGTATCGGCTATGTGCGGATATGACAACGAGGAGCATTTTATGCGTCAGTTCAAGAAGATTGTTGGTGTAACTCCTACAAAATATCGGCGGAAATGATGTTATTTTTTTATTAAAAAACTTTTATTTACAATTGACTTTTAATCTTTAATTTGTTATAATAATAATCAGACTGACAGTTTATATTTGTCAAAAAATTATCAATTGATTTTGGAG
>DETU01000036.1:25068-31085 GCA_002362175.1 Ruminococcus sp. UBA3280 | reverse complement strand
AAAAATAGTTTATGAAATTTCAGTAATAAAAACTGAGATTTATTAATATATATTGAATTGCTTACATTGCGGATAATGAATGAAAATTATTATCCGCTTTTTGTGAGAAATAAATAAAAGAAATGGTGAATTTACAATGATTAATAAAAAAATTGCTTTGGTTATGGCTTTAACGACTCTTGCTTTTAATTTTACAGGTTGCGGAAATAAGAATAAAAGTAGTGATGAATCAGTATCTTCCGAGCAGTCTGTTACAGATAGTGCGGAGAGTCCAACGGAAGAAACAGAAGAAGTTGTTTCGGAAGAGGACATAAATATTGAAGAAGATACAACGACTGAAGAGATTATTTCAAATGAAAATGCAACAGGTATGACAAATCAACAGTTTTTACGACTTGTTAATGATAAATTCGGATTTTACAGTGATGAATCTTTTGAGGGAGATGTTGAAGCAGCAAAGCTTTGGAATGTAATTGATGATGATTTGGAAATTGATGCTGATTCGTCAATTACTCCTGAATTTCTTATATCGGTTGTTATGAAAGCTACCAATTATGTTGATGAAAATGCAGAAATTAATGCGATTCTTGATTGTGCGGTACAGTACAAGGTAATAGAAAAAGCCGATATTTCCTCCGTTGATGTGAATAAAGCAGAGGAAATTATAAATGCGGCAAATAATGCATGGCTTTATCCAAATATGTATCAATAAAAATTTTAATTTAAGGGGCAGTGACTATGAAAGTAAAATTAGGTATTTTGGCAAATGATACTGTCTATTTGAAACGATTTGTTAGTTTTCTGACTTCCAGGTATCAGGAAAATTTTGAAGTTTATTCTTTTACCGAAGCAGAAATTGCTTTACAAACAGCTCGGACGCAGAAAATTGATATTTTGCTTGTTGAAGAAAGTTGTGATATAAATACAGAAGAATTTCTAAATATATCATATGTTATTTATTTTGTCGAATCTCGTGATGTTGAAACAGTCTGCAATTGTCCGACAATTTTCAAGTATCAGAAAACAGAACTTATCGTAAAAAATATATGGAATTTTTATTCTGAAGTTGTTGAAAATACTCATAAATCACACAGGCATATAAATGATGACTGCAAAATATTTGCCTTTGCTTCTCCTTGTGGCGGAAGCGGTTCATCAACGGTTGCGGCAGCATGTGCCTTATATTTTGCACAATGCGGAAAAAAGGTCATATATTTGAATCTTGAAAAAATCGGAGCGTCCGATGTATTTTTTTGTGGAGAAGGCACTCAGACTTTAAGTGATATGATTTTTGCCGTTAAAAGTAAAAAAACCAACCTTCTTCTTAAAATGGAAGCCTGTTTGAAGCATGATGTGCATAATGTTTCTTTTTTCTCACAGACAAATCAGGTGCTTGATATGTATGAAATGAGTACCGAGGAACAGATAGAGATGATTAATATGATTTCCGATTCAAATACATTTGATATAATTGTTCTTGATTTGGATTTCAGTTTGACCGCTGAACAGAAAAAAATATATTTGTTAGCGGACAGGTTCATTATGACCAGCGACGGTACAGATGTACATAATCATAAAATAGAACGTGTATTTAATGCCTTGTCCATTCAGGAACAGGGAGAGAAATTTTCTTTGCTGGAAAACAGTGTTTTGATTTATAATAAATTCAATAATGCCGTCGAACAACATACTGCTGCTGTTTCACTGAATACTGTCGGAACAATCCCAATAATCAGTAATATGCAATCCTCTCAGATTCCGGTACAGTTATCAAAATATGGTTTTTGGAAAAATTTATGATTTTAAAGGAATGATTTTTTATGACTTTAGAACAGGAGCAAGATTTTGTTTCTGAAACAAAATCATATATAATGAATTATCTGCCGTTGAATCAATTATCTGATGAAGAACTTGAAGTACAGATAGAACAGGTTATAACAGAAAGGCTGTCAGGAAAATATTGCTCTATCGAGCAGAAGCTTTCTATTGTTGAACAGGTTTATGGTTCTATCCGTGGATTCGGTATTTTGGACTCTATTATTAAAAACGAATCTGTTACAGAAATTATGATTAACGGTCCTGAAAATATTTTTATTGAGAAAAACGGTTCATTATTGCGTTTAAATAAACGTTTTGAAAGTCAGAGAAGTCTTGAAGATGTTATTCAGCGTATTGTAGGTCTTGCGGGAAGGGAAGTAAATCAGGCAAATCCGATTTGTGATACACGTCTGCCTGACGGTTCTCGTGTTAATGTTGTTCTTCCACCTGTTGCACTCTGCGGTCCGACTCTCACAATACGTAAATTCTCAAAAGACCCCATGACAATTCAGAAACTTATAAAATATGGTTCTATCACGCAGGAAATTGCAGATAAACTTGAAAGACTTGTAAAAGCCAAATATAATATTTTTATATGCGGTGGTACAGGTTCGGGAAAAACGACATTTCTGAATGCACTTTCAAATTATATTCCGAAAGATGAACGTGTTATCACGATTGAAGATTCCGCCGAATTGCAGATTAAAGGGGTGGACAATCTTGTTAGCCTGGAGACAAGAAATGCAAATGCATCAGGTACAGGTGAAATTACTATCCGTGACCTTATAAAATCATCACTTCGAATGCGTCCTGAACGTATAGTTGTCGGAGAAGTCCGTGGCGGTGAGGCACTTGATATGTTGCAGGCGATGAATACAGGACATGACGGTTCACTTTCTACAGGTCATGCCAATTCAACAAATGATATGCTTAGCCGATTGGAAACAATGGTGCTTCAGGGAGCGGCAGGCTTGCCATTGGAAGCAATTCGTCAGCAAATTGCCTCTGCCGTTGATATTATTATCCATTTGTCGAGATTAAGGGATAAATCCAGAAAAACAATGGAAATTACCGAAGTTGTTGGGTATAAAGACGGTATGATTTTGTTGAATCCACTGTATGTATTTCGTGAGGACGAGTATACTACGTTGGAAAAAGTCTCCGGCAGTTTACAAAGAACTGAAAATCCTTTGAAGAATATATTGAAATTGCAAATGTCAGGATTTGGTACAGAATTTTAAATATAAAAGAGGTTTTGATATGAGTAAAAATAAAAAAGAGGTTGAACCGGCTTATATAAATTCACCGCTTAATAATCCGATGCCTAATTATAATGTATATCGTATGAGTAAATCGGAAGCGGTGATTGTGTCATTGGCTGCGTTTATAATAGGAGGAATAGTCGGATATATCTTTTATGGGAATTTGTTTATGGACGAAGACGGTGCTACAACGGCAACATACATTTCAAATATTGTGGTTTTTACAGTAGTTGGATTGCTTGCGATTAAATTTCTTATGCCGATGTATGTGAACAGTAAACTTACAAAACAGAAGAACAAAATAAAATCACAGTTTTGTGATATGCTTGATTCTCTTACTTCTTCCATTTCGTCGGGAAGTAATGTTATAAAGGCTTTTGAATCGGTAACAAATGATTTGACAATGCAGTACAATGATGATGAGTTTATTGTTCGTGAAATGAGAGAAATCATGAATGGTGTTTCACAGAATATTGGCATTGAGGTAATGATTCGCAATTTTGGTGAAAGAAGTGCTAATGAAGACATAATAAGTTTTGCCGATATTTTTGAAATATGTTACCGTAAGGGCGGTGATATGCAGTCTGTAATTTACAGAACGCACAGTGTTATTACTGATAAGGTTTCTATTTCCGACGAAATTGAAACAAAGCTTACTTCAAATAAATTACAGCATAATATCATGAGTCTTATGCCAATAGTCGTTGTTGCAATGCTGAGAGCCACAAATGATACTTTTGCCGCAAATTTTGCAACACCGGTCGGAGTAATTGTCAATACTGTTGCTATAGCAATATTTCTTGCAGCTTATCGTTACGGATTAAAAATAGTTGATATTAAGGGGTGAATTTCTGATATGCTTATACTTATTGTCAGAGCTTTTTTTCTGATTCTTTCAACAGCTTCTGTTTTTTTGCTGATAGTTTCATTTTTTAAAGGAAAGCCATATCAGAATTTGATTGAAAACCTTGACAATTATGATTATTTTATGAAAGGCTGGTATACAATCGGTTTTTTTCTTAATTCCATCAAACTGTTTCGTCTGCGTGGAAAAATCGAAGCAAGCCTAAAAACAAATGCAAAGCTTGTATTTGGAAATGTATATTTTGAATATTATGCAAATCTTGCGTGGGCTCAGTTTCTTACATTTGGAATTATAATTCTTTCTGTGGGATTGACAATATGCAGTTTTATAAATGATATAAGTGCCTTGGTTTTTATATTTATAATTTTGTGTCTTGTCATTGCGGCAACATGGAATATATGTGTTTCAAAAATGAAAGATACTGTATCAAAACGCCGTGAAGAATGTGAAGAAGAGTTTCCGAATATGGTTTCAAAGCTTTGTCTGCTGATTAATTCAGGAATGATAATGCATGAAGCATGGAATGTTGTAGCTTATGGTAAAGACGGTACTTTATATGATTTTATGCGTCTTGCCTGTGAAGAAATGTCAAATGGTGTTTCTGACAGGGGAGCGATTTATAAGTTTGGTGTTATGACCGATTCTCTTGATATAAAGAAGTTTACGGGTAATGTTATTCAGGGTATAGACAAAGGACCAAAGGAACTTGCGGACATGCTTCTTGCACAAACAGGGGAATTATGGGCTCATAAACGTCAGGCATCACTTCAAAAGGGTGAGGTTGCGGCAGGAAAGCTGATAATTCCGCTTGGCATAACGTTTGCGGGAATTATCATGATAATTATTGCTGCTGCAATGCAGTCAATGGCATTTTGATTTATAGCAGGAATGCCGACTTTCTGCATAAATATAAATCTGTTTTGCAGAAATATTTGAAAAAGGGGGTTAATAGAAATGAAAAATTTGGGAATATGGCTTTATGTAGCAGCTCAGTGTAAGCTCAATGAAATGAAAGAAGATGTACATAATTTTCTTAATGACGAAGAAGGAGATACAAACTTCTTATCCATCATTGTACTTCTTGGTATAGCACTGGCTCTCGCAGCTGTGTTTATTGGTTTCAAGGACCAGATACTTGGTTGGTTCCATAATAACGCTGACGGCTTTTTCAGTACCAGTGCTGGTGATACATCTGCTGGTGATACATCTCATTAACGAGATAAAAAAACAGTAATGTTTATATAACCGGTGATGATGATAATGAAAATAGATTTAACGGATTGTCTGAAATAAACGATTTTACAAGTTTATATGCTGTTTGTTTCAGATGATAAAATCTGATTATATTTATACAAGGGGCATTTTGTCGGCAATGCCCTTTCTGTAAATTATTTATTTAAGTCAGGAATTACGAAAGGAGGCAATGCAGTTGTATTCTGTCATTGTTGTTGTTTTGTGGACGATTCTTTCTTTGACGGTTGTTCTTCTCATGGAAAAAGAAACAAATAGGCGTATAGCAGAAGAATCGGCTAATCAGATTTCGGATAAAACTGAAATCGCAATAATTGTTAAACCTTATAAAAAAGATAACAGAAATTTCATAATGTTATTTGTAGTGACAGTAATTTCAGCTGTATGTGCATGGTTTGTGTCACAAAGTGTAATTTCTGTCTTTTTCTGTATAGAAATGGGACTTTGTTACACAGCAACCCTCGGTGCGGCAATTGTTGACTTTAAATTAAAGAAAATACCGAATGTCATTTCTCTTATTCTTATTATTTCAGGAATAATCATGATTATTCTGCAAAGTTTTTTTATTGAAAATCCTGTTTTATATTTGATTAGTTCAATATTTGGTTGTTTCATATCTTTTTGTATACTTTCTCTTGCAGGGAAATTTTCAAAAGGCGGTATAGGAATGGGAGATATAAAACTCATTTCTGCCATAGGTCTTACAGTAGGGATACAAGCGGTTTTTGTTTCCATGATTACGGCATTGATTTCATGTCTGATTGTCATGATATATTTTGAATTTAAAAGAAAATATGTTACCAAATCAACAGTTAAGGAAA
>DETU01000036.1:18356-24803 GCA_002362175.1 Ruminococcus sp. UBA3280 | reverse complement strand
CAACAGTTAAGGAAACAAAGAAAAATAAAATGGCTTTTGCTCCGTTTTTGTATCTTGGTTTTGTATTAACAATATTGCTTACTTTATATTAAATTTTTTATTAAGGTGATTATATGAAAATTATGCAAATAATTCTTTCTGTTTTTCTTGTAGGAGCAGTTTCACTTTCGTGGTTTCAGTTTACAGGTTCGATTGCTTCAGAACAAATTAATTATCGAAAATGTTTAAAATGTGCTGAAGAAAGTTATGAAAAAGGTCTTTATGAGGAGGCAATCGAGTATTATAAGAACGCACTTTCTCATAAAGACAATGCTAAAATTTACGACAAGATAAATGAAGCTTGCGAAAAATTCTATGAAGAAGAAAATACTCAATATGTAAGAAATTTTTATATTGATAATATTCTGGAAGTAATAGATGCCGTTCCCGAAGAACCTTCTTACTGGATTAAGGCTATTAATCTTTACAAAGAAAAAAATGACTATGCTTCCGCTTATAACGTTGTAAAAAAAGCAAAGAAAAATGGTATTGAAAACGATGAAATCAATTCCATATATCTTGAACTGAAATATATGACAAAAATTGATTCACATTCGTATGACGAGTATAAAACGGCATTAAACGGTTATGTATCTGTTTATGACAGCAATGGCTGGCAGGTAACCAATAATTTGGGAAATATTATCAGCAGAGACTATTATAATTTTATTGGTCTTATAAATGACGACGGAACAGGTATGTATATAAATTCCATTGATATGCGTATTATAGACAGATATAACGTTACACGTGCAAGATTCAAATTTAACGCAAGTGAAGCAGGTATTTATTCTTCGGAAACGGATTATACTCCTGTTCTCGTGGATAATGAATGGAGATATGTAAATTCTGATGGTCAATTTCTATCCGGTAAATATCAGACAGCAGGTTGTTTTAAAAACGGAAAAGCAGCTGTTAAAAGAGATAATAATTGGTATCTGATTGATGATAAAGGTAAGAAAGTTTCTGACGACTATGAAGAAATAAAACTTGATTTACATGGTTCTTATTTGCAGGGAGATGTTATCCTTGCAAAGTCGGGAGGAAGTTATTCGATTTATGATTCATCTTTTAAAAAAGTAAGTGATTTTTCGTGTGAAGATTTTGATGTTTGTCTTAACAACAATTTGATTGCTTACAAAAAAGACGGCAAATGGGGATTTGTAGATACAAAGGGTAAAGTCGTTATTGAGCCTACATATCAGAAAGCAAAAAGTTTTTCAAACGGAATGGCTGCCGTCTGTTCCAATAATAAATGGGGATTTATAAATGACAGCAATCAGCTTGTGATTGATTATCAGTTTGCAGATGCGAGTTATTTTAATTCTGACAATTATTGTATAATAAGTCAGGGTGAAGGAAAGTATCAGTTTATGTATTTGTTATTTGAGTGATTTTTAAGGTAAGTGTGGTGGAAACGTATGAAAAAATATATAAAATCTTTAAAATCGGAATCAGGTGAAATTATGCTTGAGTCTATGATTGTTTATTTAATAACACTGATGTTGTTATTTTTCATTCTGGCAATGTTTTCCGTAATATTTCAACGCTGGAATATTCAAATTGTTGCAAATGAAACATCTGCAAAAATAGCTCAGACATATCGTGTAACGACGGCGGAAACAAGTAACGGTTATGTTTCGGCTGAAGAGTTGAATAACAGCTGGAATTCACTAGCTTTATTCAGATATCAATTTTCTCATGATGTTATGGATAACTCGGCGAAAGAACGTGCTGATGGCTATGCGTCCAATCGTTTGAAAAAAACAACATATACGCATGATGTTAAAAAGCCTGAAATAAGTGTAGCAGTTGATGAAGACGCATTACCAAGACGCCACATTGCTGTAAAAATCGAAGGTGAATATGCTGTGCCGTTTGGTTCGGCATTGAGTTATTTTGGATTTGGCAGTACAACAAAATATGAAGTGACTGCTTATTCAGAGTGCCTTGATATGATGGAATATTTGACTTTTACAGATTATGAAAGTGCTGTATTGGAAAGAAAGTTTTTTAAAAGCGGTATTGTAACCGATGCTATTGATTGTGTTGATGCATTTTTTAAGCTCATTTCTAATATAATAGACTGATTTTTTGATGGGAGATGTATTATGAAGAAGAAGAAAAAGAAAATTAAATATTATTTGAAAAAATGTGCAACAGGTACAATATCGTTATTTCTTATTGTTCTTTTAACGCCTTTTCTGACTATTGCTTCGATACTGCTTGAAACACAGCATTATAACAGTGCTGTGGCACTTCTTGATGAAGCTATGGGTGTTTCTTCTGTTTCACTTCTGGCAGATTATGACAAATATTTAAAAGACCGCTGGGGATTGATTGCAACAAAACAGCAGACTGATATGAATGAAGTATTTTCTGATTACCTGAAAACAAATACAAGTGTTCTCGGAAGTACACTGAATATCAATAATACACAGGTAAACGGACTCTATCCGCTTTCTGATGATGAATTATTTAAAAATCAGATAGTTCAGTATTCAAAGTATAATGTTACAACAAAAGTTGTTGAAGATACGGTTGAAGGTGTCCTTGATATTGTTGGAATAACAGAAAAGTTGAAATCGCTTAGTTCAATTGATAACATATTAAAGCTGGTTACAAACTGTGAAAAGACTGCCGATTCCATGGTTACATTGTCAGAATCCCAGGACAAGTTTAAGGAAGCTTCTGAAAAAGTAAGAAAGCAAATTGAAGAATGTAATAAAAAATTCAATCAGGGAGACGGAAGCTTTGAGAGCAGAATGAATAAGCTTACTGAAGAAATGAAAAACGAAGATGCTGATGAAAAAGACATTAATAAACGTAAAACTGAATATACCGAAGCAAGAAATGATTATATCGCAGAAATAGATAAGCTGATTTCCGAGCTGGAAAATTATAAAAAAGAAGCTTCTGCTTTAAGCAGTGCCATGACAAGTGTGAAAAATAATTTGGTTGCTACAACGGAATCAGTTATAACTGTTTCAGATGATACTATAAAAACATTGGAAACAAGTTATAAAGATGCAAAAAAAGCTGTGGAAGATTATACAGGGGATGTCAATTCTGATGAATATAAAAATTTAGTTAAAGCAAGGGACGATGCAGAAAAAACATTGATTGATACAAAAATGGAAAAAAGCGTATCTGATGCTGTTTATAAAGGTGATAAAGCAATGGATACTTCGTATTCAGCCTTTCAAAACAAATGTTCTGAAGCGTATATAGAAGAACAGATTCAAAAACTTAAAGATTTGAAAGATGAAATTCCCACTGAAGATGAAATTACAGAAGACAGTACTGCAGGGGAATATAGTATCGGAAGTATAGAATATGCGACAGTAGATGAAATAAAGGAGTTTATAAAAAAACAAGAAGATGATATGAATAATTCTGGTTTTATCAGTTTTATAAAAGGTCTTGTAACTACTATGGATTCTCTTGTAAAATCAAGTGGTCTTTATGAATCTGCACTTTGTGCCGTTGTAAACGGCGATATGCCTGATTCTCCAGCGAAACGTGTAATTGACAGTATCTCTACCGCTTTAAAAGGTATTATAGAATTTAATAAAGCGGATTCGTTAAAAGCATATTGGGAAGCTATTAAAAAGATATGTGGTGGAATAAAAGATGCTATAGTAAACATTAATGATTTTAGTGCACAGATGATAGCAGGGCTTCCTGTTAATGTTTATGATTTATTTACGACCGACCGTCTATGGTATACCGCATACTGTTATTATATGCTTACTTGTCGTACAGACTATTCATCATCAACTTTTCAGACAGGTAAACCGGCAATGAAGGCTTTGGAAATAAATCCTGACCTTCCTGTAACCGACTGGCAAAATAATATTTATGGAATAGGCGAAATAACTTCATTTATTCAAACTTTTGCAAAAATAGCTTCACTCGGAAGTAGTGATAACGGTAATAAAGGTAATACTACTTTTTATGGTGCAGAAATGGAATATTTAATCTGCGGAACTCAGGCAGAAATGGCAAATCAGGTTTGTGTATTCATGATGACTTATATGATGCGTCTTATTATTGATGCACCTGCTGTTGTTTTGAATAAAGAAGTGCAGGCAATGGCAGAAGCAGCAGGAGCTCCTACGTTTGGTGTTGGTACGGCAGTTGTTTATGCTTTGGAAATTTTGCTTGAGCCATTTGTTGATACTATTATACTTGTAAACGGCGGAAAAATTCCACTTTATGAAACAACAATATATCTTTCGCCGTCAGGTATTTTGGACTTTATTACAAATGTTGCACCAAGTTTGTCATTTACCGAAGAACAGAAAAAGAGCATCAAAGATGGAGTAGGCTCGGCATTTGGTGATCCACCCACTCCCGCTGAAGCACCTGTCGACAGCGGTAAGAAACCTGACGCATCAAATAAAGGTTTCAAAGCTTCAAGTTTGATTCCAAAAATTGATTATCGACAACAATGTCTTTTACTAATGATTTTATTTGTCAAAAATGATGATATGATTGACCGTCTGCAAAGTGTAATACAAATGGAAACCAAATATCATTATGAAAAGAATTCAGCAGATTTTTCTCTTGATAAAAGTTATACATTTGTTGAAGTTGAAGCTGATGCGAAAATTAAACAGATAGCACCTTCGTTGACGGATAGTTCTATTTTTGAAGTGAAACGTAAAATTTACAGAGGTTATTAATCATGAAATATTATTCTAAAAAAGATGAAAGCGGAATGGTTACGCTTGAAGCTTGTATCAGCGTTTTATTCTTTATGATAGTCATGTTTTTGTTTTACGGATTATTTGTAATGTATATGGCACAAACTGCCACAGCTCATGCCGTTTTGCAGACATCACAGAGTCTTGCCGTTGATAATTATGCTGCGAATAAACTCGAAGATGGTGCGAATATTCCTGACAGTATTAACGGGTTGAAAAATCTGATGGTGAAATTTTTAAAAAGTACTGATTTGAATTTAATTCCTGATAATACAAATTCTTTTGCAAGTAATAAGAAAATGGAGTATGATATATCGGGAGACGATGTTGAAGAAAATGTTTCGGAAATGGCAAAAAAACGTTTTATTGCCTATCTTGCAAACGGTGACGATGACAAAGCAGATTCAATGCTGAAAAATATGAATGTTGAGAATGGTCTTGCAGGTCTTGATTTTTCGGAGTCCAAAATAGAGCATGGCAATCTGAGAGTTGTTCTGAAATATCAGCTGAATTATGAATTTCAGATTGCTGAACTTGGAAAAGTTCAGGTAAAGCAGGAGTCAGTTTCAAAATTATGGTAAACATAATAAGTATTTTGTTATTTACAGGAGATGAGTTTTATGCAATTTCGTTTTGAAAATCAAGGCAGTCGTACATATTTGATTTATGATGTTTTTCAGACTACACAACTTGACGTTTCTGCAAAAGAAATGATTACAAATAATAACATTTCAGGTCTTGCAAATACTGTATTCATGCAGGTAGACAATAAGTATTGTATTCGTTATGAAGTATCTTCAATGATATCTGCTTCTCAGTTATTTTCCGGAACAGTTACAAAAAAATTGATTCTTGGATTTTTCCGTGGAATTGTAGAGGCATTTCAGGCTGTTGAAGATTATATGCTTGATGATAGTATGTTGGTTTTGGATTGTGATTATATTTTTACAAATGTCACAACAGGAAAAACGGTGATGATTTGTCTTCCTTTGCAGAACAGTGTAAGTTTAAAGAAAACTAAAGATGTAATAGTATTTCTGAAAGATATATTGTATAAGGTACAGTTTGATATGAATGATGACAGCCGTTACATTGCATATTTAATGAACTATATGAATAAGAATGATTCATTTTCAGTTGAAAGTTTTAAAGAATTATTGGATAATATTACTAAATCCACATCAGAAATTCAGACGGTAGAACAGAGTCCGATACAAACAGTTGCTTCGGATTTTGCTGAACCGCAGAATAGTTCTCCTGTTTCTCTGACAAAAGTAAATCCGTGTCCTGTACCGCCCATCACAGAGACAAACATTGTTTCAAATCAAAATATTCCCGTTAAATCAAATGTATCAACAATGTCTGTTCCACCAACTACTGTATCAAACGGAATGGCAATTCCTGGCGGAAAAAAGCCTATGCCTAATAAACCTGTTGAAGTTGCGGCAGATGACGGTGATAAAATAAGCTGGCTATATCTTATGCAACACTATAACAAAGAGAACGCCGAAAAATATAAAGCACAGAAAGCGGCAAAAAAGGCAAATAAACCTGCTAAAAAAGTTAACGCAGGAAAGAAAGAAAACAAATTAAATAGTAAACAAGTAAAAAATGTACAAAATATTCCTGCAAAACAAATATTTAACGTACCGCCTTCTGTATCAAATTCTGTTATGCCGCAACAACCACAGATGCCACA
>DETU01000036.1:0-17995 GCA_002362175.1 Ruminococcus sp. UBA3280 | reverse complement strand
GATGCCACAACAACCACAGATGCCGCAACAACCACAGATGCCGCAACAACCACAGATGCCACAGCAGTCACAAATGCCGCAGCAGCCACCTTTCATACAAGCTCCTGCTTATAGTGGAACAACTGTCCTTAATCCAAATACTAATGTCGGTGCCGGAACAACAGTTTTAAATCCGTCTATGCAAAGGAAAAATCGAACAGCATATCTTTATAGAATCAGTACACATGAAAATATTGAAATAAAATCGTCTATGTTTAGAATCGGAAGGGAAGCAACGTTTGTAAACTATTGTATTTCAAATAATTCGGCTATTAGTGGAAGTCATGCGTATATTACCCTTAAAGACGACAAGTATTTCCTTATTGATACAAATTCTACAAATAAAACGTATGTAAATAATATGATGTTACAAAGCAATGTTGAAACTGAAATTAATTCGGGTGACAAAATTCGTTTTGCCAATGAAGAATTTGAATTCAAGGTCATCTGATATTTATTATTGGAATGGTGAGAATATATGAATTTTATTGTTTCCGCTGTAACAGATATAGGAATTTCAAAAAATACAAATCAGGATAGTTTCAGTGTAAAAGTACTAAATACAAGATTTGGCAATGTTGTAGCCGCAATTATATGCGACGGAATGGGTGGATATTCTGACGGTGAAATTGCAAGTGCTACTGTTGTAAATACCTTTAATAAATGGATTGTTGAAAAATTTTCTGTTCTATGCAATGGCATGATTACAGACAGTATCATAAAAAATGAATGGACAAAGCTTGTAAATGACTGCAATAATAAAATCAGTGCTTATGGAAGATATAAAAATATTACACTTGGAACAACGACGACAATGATGTTATTGACTCCTTCAAGATACTTTATTATGAATGTCGGAGATTCAAGGGCATATGAAATTTCGGATACTGTGAAAGTTCTTACAAAAGACCAGACGGTTGTTGCCAAAGATGTTGAATTGGGATATATTACACCTGAACAAGCAGAAACCGACCCAAGAAGAAGTGTGCTTCTTTATGCAATCGGTGCTTCTGATGTAATTATACCGGACATGTTTTATGGAGAAACGAAAAAGAACGCTGTATATATGCTTTGTAGTGACGGTTTTCGGCATGAAATTACTGAAAATGAAATGTATCAGTTTATGAATCCTGCTTTGATGTGTGAAGATTCACAAATGAAGAATAATATGCAATCGTTGGTAGAATTGAATAAGCAAAGACAGGAAACAGATAATATTACTGTTGTTTCTGTCAGAACATACGAATAATGAGGTGAATTTTTTGTTTGAAGCCGGTACATTGATAGAGGGAAAATACAAAATACTTGATAAAATTGGCGAAGGCGGTATGAGTGTAGTATATTGTGCCGTAGTTGAGAGAGCCAATAAAATGTGGGCAGTAAAAGTAGTACGCAAAGACGGAAAAAACGATTATAATATTGTTAAACAAAATCTGATTGCGGAAATTGAAACATTAAAGGAAGTCAAACACCCCAAATTACCCGAGATTGCAGATATTATTGACAATGAAGACAGCTATATTATCATTATGGACTATATAGAAGGTCGTTCCCTTGATGATATATGGAGGGAAAACGGTGCTCAGTCAGAAGAAAATGTAATAGAATGGGCAAAACAACTTTGTGAAGTTCTGGGTTATCTTCATTCAAAAGAAATTATTTATCGTGATATGAAGCCGTCAAATGTTATGTTACAACCTAACGGTGAAGTAACTATTATTGATTTTGGAACTGCAAAAAAATATGTTATGGATTCGGGAGATACAACAGGGCTTGGAACAGCGGGATATGCTGCACCCGAACAGTATGGCGGTTTGGGTCATACAGATGCAACAACTGATATTTATGCTCTCGGAATGACAATGTATGCTTTGGTGACAAATGTAAATCCTCAGGAAGAATATGTTGAAAGTACTTCCATACGTTTGAAAAATCCCGACCTTTCCGAAGAACTTGAACAGATTATTGAAAAGTGTACAAAGCGAAAAAGGTCAGAAAGATATCAGTCGTGTGCCGAGTTGCTTTATGACCTTGAAAATATTAAAATAATAGGAAAGAAAAAGAAAAAACAGGCGTTTGCAAAATTGGCTGTTTTCTTGACTTCATTTATTTTGTCCGTTGGTTTTGCCGTTACGGGTTTTGTACTTAATATGGAGGCAAAGTCTAAAGCAACGGATTATTATGCACAGATTATTAATGATGCTTCTCAGACATCAAATGTACAGGAAAAAATTGAATTGTATAAAAAAGCAATTGATATTCCGAATAAAGCGGGAGACGCTACAGCATATCTCGGTATTATTCAAACTTATAAGTACAATGATGAAGGAGCTGCTTTATTTACAGATGATGAAGCGGAAGAAATTGAAAAGCTGATTATGAACAATCGTTCAGAGCTTACCGACGAAGGAAACGAGAAAGGATATATAGAAATCTGTTTTGAAATAGGCAAAATGTTTTGGTATCATTATCAAGATGAAAGTCAGGCTACAAGAGCAAAATATGCGGTAGAATGGTTTCAGGCTGTTGTTGATAGAGCACCATATGATTATGAAAATCTCGGACTTTCTAAGGTTTATATGAATATTGGTATTTTCTATCGTGATATTACTACTAAGGTAAATGAAGCCAGTGATAACGGAATGTACATTGAATTGCTTGAAAATATAAAAACGTTGATGGATACCATAGCAGGTGACGAAAGTGAAAATGAAATTGTTCGCTTGGAACTTCTTGAAATGGTACGAAATGTACTTCATCAATATCCTACACGTATGAAAAGAGATGGTGTAAGTAAGGAAGAACTCATGTCAATTTATAATCAGATTGAAGAAAAACTGAATGCGATAAATGTTCCGAATGACCGAGAAGATAAGGCATATATTATGAAAAACAATATTTCTTCAATGCTCAAAGATACAAAAGACGCAATTGAAGTGGCATATAGTACAGACAAAGGGGGCAATGCTTAATGGGAGTTGAAGCAATTAAGACGTTATCAACTATTTTCTATACATTGGCAGCGGTGCTTTTGGTTACATCAATTGTATTGTTTTTTGTGCTTGATATTCCGAAATCGTTTGGTATTTATACAGGTTTGTCGGCGGTAAGAGGCATTAAGAAATATCAGGATAAAATTCAGAAAGAAAATACAACAAAACAGGTTGGAAAAGTTAGCATGACATCTCCGGTTTCCATGAAATCGGAAAGTGTGCCGACGAGCAGAATGGTTTCTCCGAATACGAAAAGCCAAAATCATACAATGATTTTAAATGAAAATGATACATCATCGGAAATTATAAATGAACCTGCTCTGCCGGTTGAAAACGATAATGCGGTATTTGCGGTGGTTTATGAACTTAGTTTCACAAGCAGTACTGAAATTATTGAATAAGATGAAAATTAAGATATAATTTATCATACATAAATATTTCCCTTTTGTCAGGTAATATGGTATAGTAAAAATATACTAAAATAAAATTCTGACAATAGGGAGATTTTTTTATTAATTGAGAAAATTATTTATTATATAATTTTTGACAGAAATTATCCGTTTTGTATAAGTAAATCATTTTATCAGTCCACAGGCAATTTTATCTCCTGAATTTCCTGAAGGCTGAGTATGATAATCATCGGGTTTGGCGTGTATTATAACGGGAAATCCTTTTACCTGTGAAGGATTGAAACGATTGGTATATACCGCAGTCCATGCATATCCATCATTGCTGAATAGTGCTGGAAGGTCGCCCGTATGGAATGGATGTTCCTTACCTGTTAAATTCAGATGAGTACCTGCATTTTCAAATGAGTCGGTTGTATTTTCTGTACAGTCAGTACCGTTATGAATGTGCATAGCAAAAATATTGTTTTGCGAAGGAAGATTAAAAATTTCGGCAACAATCAAAGAACCATTACAGGCTTTGAAAAATGAAACTGTTCCGTATATATCGGGGTATTCTGACGAACCTGAAATAACAGCCGTACAACATGGACATTGTAAAATAAGTCTGCGGTTTACTTTAAACATATATGAAACCTCCGTAGTATAATTTTAATATTATATTATGTATAATGTTAGAATTATATTACTTTTATGATAATTTATCATGAAAAAAGCACTCTGTAACTATTCAGAGTGCCATGAAGAAATATAATTCATATAAAGAACTTTTTTATAATTTTTTCCTTAAAGTGTGTATTATGGTCGCAAAGGAAAAGAATAATTCCCACTGCAATAAAAGTGACCAAAGGATAATATGACCATATAAAGCGTACTCTGTTCATAAATGTACGGCTGATAAGAAATTCGGTCAGTACACAGTCAAGACCCGTAAGAATAAATGCAACTGCGGAAATCAGCAGATATGAAGATTTTGTAAATTGTCTTATGGAGACAACGGCAGTTACTATAAACATTACTGAACAGGTAAAAGGCAGTGAAAAGCCTGTGAACCATGAACCTTTCGTAGTGTATGCGATATACCACTGAAAGAGCAGTAATACAGCAAAGTCAGTAAAAAGATAGAAAAATATATTTTTCCTTCGGAAAATCAGTGGTAAAAATATAAAGCAGTATAAAAGACAGACTGAACTTATAACAATATCCGACCATACAATTTTTGAATTGATGCTGTAGTCACATATAACAGTAAGAAAAGTCGGAAGAAAGACAATAATTGTTGCAATCATGAGTTTCAGCTTTGAACCCATTTTTTTCTGTTGTATTTCGCATTTTTCGGGAAAAGGTGAAACAGCACCGGTAACTTCCTTTATATCGGGGTGATATACAACTGTCTGACAAAGAGGACATTTCTTTTCACTGTCCCCGAGTTTAACCCCGCATTTTACACAATAAGCCATAATTATAATACCGCCCCTTTCTGATTACTTTCAACAGTAACTGCAATTCCATGACCGACCAGATTGGTAAAAAAAAGCCTTTCAAGTTCTGATTCCCTGATATTTCGTATCATGTTAATATAAAGCTTATCCTGATAAGACAAAATTCCGCAGTTATTTGAACCTGTAGCCTGTACTCCCAATGAAAAATCAAATCTTTCCGTAAATTCGTTCATCTGTTCGGGAACTTTTACAGCTCCGAGATTTGACATTGTAATACAGGATTTTTTTTCACCCACCATTGAAAATACGGCTTTCATTCCTATATTTTTCAGTATCAACGGCATAACTTTAAGAAACTTATTTTTTTCTGCTTTAACGTTTGCCGTTATCCTTGCACGCATTTGTTTTTCCGTAAGCTGTAACTTCATCTGATGATGAATTATATGCACTATTTCTTCAAATGTAAAATTTCCCATATTTGCGTCTATTCCGGGGGTTATATAAAGGACGAAATTTCTCATTGAAGTACTTTCAAAGTAGTTTCTCAGGTTTACGGGTACAAGCACTTTAACAGGCTTTTGCTTTTTCTTGTCAGGCACTTCACGGTCCTGTATCTGCATAATTGAAAAAATCATAACCGAAACAAGAAAAGTTGTCAGGCTTACACCATATTTTTTTGACACTGACAGTGCGTCTTTCAGACTGACAATACCAGTAATTATATGATGAAAGTCACTTTTTTCTTTTGTTCCGCAGACTTTATAGGCGGTTGCTTCACGTCTTGAAGCTGATATGTGACCGTCATATTTCAGGAAACTGTCCTCAAATTCCTTGCTGTCGGGCATTTCGTTTCTGCTGAAAACACCGTAACCTGATTTTATTTTCACATTATGTTTTTGTGAAATATATTCTGCCGCAAGAGTCTTGATAAAAATCAGTCCGCCGTTTCCGTCGGTAAGGGAGTGAAAAAATTCCGTTGCTATTCTGTTTTCATAATAAAGCACCCTGAATGCACATTTTTTCATATCCGCAGAAGTCATTTTACTGCACGGGTACGGACGTTCGGGAATAACCTGCGGAACTTCCGTGACTTCTTCAAGATAATACCAGAAAAAGCCCTTGCATAAACGCATTGCAATGGACGGAAACCTTTTTATTGTGATATTAAGTGCAGACTGTAATATAACGGGGTCAATTTTTTCATTCAGAGTAACGGAAAGACGGAATATATTACTCCAGTTTTTTGTACGAACGGCAGGGTATAATTTCGCCGCATTGTCCAGTTTAAGCCATAAACGTTTATGTTCCTTCATGAAGTACCTCCCTAAGAAACACGGGAATTTTCTTCATGTCGTTCTTAGCCTGCTTTATGCCGTAAAGAAGATATATATGCCACATATCAGGAGCAATATGAAGTGACGATTTACAGCCGTATTCACATAGTTTTTCATGCAAATCAACCGAATCACTCAACATAATTTCGTCGCCTCCCACAAATATCAGAGACGGAGGAAACCCTGTCAGGTCAGCAAAAAGAGGAGACACAAGCGGTAATTTTACCTGCTCAGTGTAACATTGTGCATAAAACTGAAGTCTTTTTTTAGTCATTGAGGGGTCTTTCTCACGGTTTTCTTCATATGAATTGCCCGACATAGTCAAATCACTCCATGGCGAAACCGCAATTATACCGCACGGCAATGGCAGATTTTCTTCTTTCAGTTTCAGAGAAAGAGAAAACACAAGACCTCCTCCGGCTGATTCTCCGCAAAGTATAATACGGTCGGGGGAATAACCGTTGTCCATTAAATAACAGTATGCAGAAAGTGCATCATCAAGAGCGGCAGGAAAAATATGCTCAGGTGCAAGACGATATGCAACACTCAAAACTTTTATATGATTATTTGCGGACAGAAGTGAACCGAAACCTCTTGCATACTTGATATTACCCGAAACGTACCCACCACCGTGAAGATAGAGAATAATTCCGTCATGTTCGATTTTCTTCGGAATTATATATTCCGCCTGAAAGCCATGCAGTTCCACCGTATGATATTCCAAATCCGACTGATATTCATGTGCCATGAAACTACCGATTTTATCCTGAACAGAACGTGATCTCTCAACCGAACATATATCCGCCAGCTTATTTATAACAGAGAGATTCATTCTTATCAGTTTTGTCATTAACTCCATATTTCCTCCGTTCCGAAAACAAAAAAAACGATATATAATTTTATAAACAGCGTTCGTAAATACAGAAAGACAGTTTTCCTCCGCATATACATATGCGTTCTGAAAGACGAAATTCTTCCCTGTCAAATTCAGGGAAAAAGGTGTCGCCGTCATATTTTCCTTTAATTTCCGTGATATACATACGCTGTGCGTATTTCATACCTTGTCTGTATATTTTTTCCCCTCCGCAGAGAAAAATTTCGTCATTACCGTTTTCCTCCGCATGAATACGTGCAATTTCAAGTGCGTCGTCAAGACTGACAGCAGTGCGGAGATTTTCACCGCAGAAATTTTTCTTTTCCGAGACAACAATATTATAGCGGTTCGGAAGCGGAAAACCTATTTCCTCAAAAGTCTTTCTTCCCATGATGATAATACCGCCCGAAGTGATTTTTTTGAAATACGCCTTGTCCTCGGGAATATCCCACGGTATTTTTCCGCCTGAACCTATTACACCGTTTTCCGCAGTGGCAACAATTATATTAATCATTTTTCTTAAGCTTTTCAAGAAGCTGTGAAACGGTAAGATTCAGTACGGGGTGTCTGTAGTACGGTGCAATACTGTTCAGAGGTTCAAGTACAAAAGTACGGTTATGCATATCAGCGTGCGGAACAGTAAGGTCAGGGGTATCAATTACAGCGTCGTCATAAAAAATTATGTCAAGGTCAAGAGTACGGGGACCCCAGTGAATCTCACGGACACGGTCTGCACTGTTTTCTATTGAATGTATAAAATCAAGAAGCATATGAGGAGAAAGAACGGTTTTACATATTAAAGCACCGTTCAGAAAATCGTCCTGTTCTGTGTAACCGTAAGGCTTTGTTACAATAAGGTCGGAAACTTTCAAATCCTTTATATATTCACTTTTTTCAAACTGTTCAACAGCATTTTCAATATATTTTCTGCTGTCTCCGATATTTGAACCGAGAGCAATTACAGCCGTATGCCAACCCCTGTGGATTTTTACTGATAACGACTCAAAATCCATTTCAACGGGTGCTTCAGGTTTTCTGATTTCGATGTCAACACTTTCTATAAGCGGAAAGTTTTTCAGAATTTCAAGAGCGGTTTTCTGTGCGACCGATTCAATAAGACTGAAAGTATTTTGCGTCATGGTTTTGTGAATCAGTGTGCATACACTTCCGTAATCCGTAGAAAGTTCAAGATTGTCAAGTGTACCTGCTCTTTCGGTATCGGTATAGAGGACGGCATTTACAAAAAAATTCTGTCCGTTAATATTTTCGTGTTCAAAGACACCGTGATGTGCGAAAATTTTAAGATTGTCAATACGGATTTCGTCCATTTCAATATCCTTTCATAATTGCCTGCGTCATTTTTACTGCACGTGCATTTTCTTTTACGTCGTGAACCCTTACCATTGAAACACCTTTCATAACGCCTGCAACAGTTGTTGCGATTGTACCTTCTGTTCTCTGGTCGGACGGAAGGTCAAGCGTTATACCTATAACAGACTTGCGTGAAGTTCCGAGAAGAACGGGATAACCGAGACGTTCCCTAAATTCATCAATGCGGTCTATTGCCTCAAGATTATTTTCATAACTCTTTGCAAAACCCACACCCACATCAAGAATAATCTTGTTTTTTTCAATACCTGCTTTAAGTGCAATATTGATTGTCTGTTGCATATCGGAAACAATATCATCAATAAAGCAATTATAGTCCTGATTTTTTCTGTTGTGCATAAGACAGCACGGCAGACCACTTTCAGCTATAAGCTCCGCCATTTGTCCGTCATCATATTTAAGTCCCCATATATCGTTAATAAGGTCTGCACCTGCTTTTATTCCAGCTTCCGCCACCTTATACTTATATGTGTCAAGCGATACGGGAATATCAAATCGCTGTTTTACCGCCTCAATAACGGGAACTATTCTTGAAATCTCCTCATCGTCGGAAATTTTGGTATAATTCGGACGTGTGGATTCTCCTCCTATATCTACTATGTTCATGCCGTCGTTTATCATCTGTTCAACGTGCATAAGTGCGGAATCAATATTATTGAACTTTCCGCCGTCCGAAAAAGAATCGGGGGTAAAATTGAGAATACCCATTATATAGCAGTTATTTTTCAAATCAAACTCTTTTTTTCCTATCAGCATATTCAAACCTCAATATTCATATTTTTTTTGTCTTTATGCCAGTTGCATATATCTTTTGACTTACAGGCAAAACAAAGACGTGATTTTTTGTCTGCCGTATAAAATATACTTTCCAGCGAATCCTTTTTGTTTTCCTTGTTACTGTGATTAAGAATAAGACTCAGAATCTTCTCTTTCATATCCTCACAGCACCCTACTTCGTCAAGAATTTTTTCCGCAGTTTCCTTTCCGGCAACATGGTGAGGAATATTCTCGGTATATTCTCTTGAACGTCCTATATCATGAAGCAGGGAGGCGGAATAAATCAAATCAGGCATAATGTCCATGCCTTTTTCCATGCATATAATCATTGTAATTCTTGCCACATCAAGAAAATGTTCAATATCATGTCCGCAGAAAACACGGTCTTTTTCAAGTCTCCGCATTGTATCAAGTTCTGTGCGGTATGTTTCATTGACGAGTATTCTGTTTGTGATTTCAAGATTCATAATTATACGCCTCCTTTGAAATTTCATTATATCATATTTTTAATTTGAAGTCAATCATTATTTTGTCCTCCGAAACGTTTTAAATGATATTATGCCAATAAAACTGAAATTTTCATTGACGCTTTTCACAAAATATGTTATAATATGGTTATAAAAATTTATAAAGGAGGACGTTTTTATGAAACATCTGAAAAGAATGAATCAGATAATTTTTCTGTCATTCATTCTGCTTACGGCGTGGATTATTCCATTGTTCAGCTATGGCACACTTCCGTTTTCCGCTTCTGCAATTTCTACTGACTATCCTGTTCAGCTTATGAATATTGCGGTCAAAGACAATTCAGCGGTGCTTGCCGAAAACGGAACAACCGACGGTTCGTCTCTTTCAGTCAAAGCACTTGGCAACGACCTTTCAGCGTCATGGCGTTTTGACAGAGTAAATGAAGATTCAAAAGGTATTTTCTTCAAAATCTGCAACGCTGAATCAGGTCGACTTCTTACACCTGAAAATTACAATGTCAAAGCAGGAACAAATGTTATTGTTTACGGCAGTGAATCGCACCAATCACAGCATTGGTACGCTGTTCCCGTAAAAAATGACAGTCTCGGAAACAATCTTTATTATAAGATTGTAAACTATTCAGACATCTCTATTGCTCTCACTCAGGGGAAAAAAGGCATGACTCTTGAAACCTATACAGGTGCGGATTCACAGCTGTGGCTTCTCAATGCTGACGGTTTACAGGGATTTGCAGGTTATTGCAGTGACGACGGCAAAGGCAATGTCAAAGCAGGAAATATCGGCGGACTGTTTGGTGAAACAGTTGAAGTTTCAACTTTCAGCGACCTCAAGAAATACGCCGAATCCGATATGCCATATACTATTGTTGTTACAAAAAATATCAAAGTTACGGAACTTAACATGAACGGTACAAGATATATGTGTACTGCCGGAAGAATTTATATTCGCAATAACAAAACAATAATAGGCAGTTATAATGCCCACATTCTTTTTAATGTGCAGTTCTGCACATCAACTTCAAAAGGAGTAGGCAACAATGTTATTATCAGAAATTTTGAAATGCAGCACGATGCAGAATCCAACAACAATGATTCAATTGTATGCTATTTCGGTTCAGGTAAGAATTTATGGGTTGACCATGTAACCTTTACAGGTCATGAAAGCTATGGTTATGCCCCTCAAACAAAACTTGTAGACGAGGATAAATTCCTTGCCTGCTGTTATGATGCCGATTACTGTACCGTTTCAGATTGTTCATTTGGCAAGCATAAATACGGTCTTATTCTCGGCTATCCCTCCGACGACGAAAAGTCAAAAAACAATTACGACGGTTTTCCGCATATGACACTTCTTTCCAACTGTTTCAACGGCTGTGAGACAAGAGGTCCGGGGCTTATGAGATGGGGATACTTCCACTCATTCAATAACTATGTAAACAAGTTCAGTATGGCATATACTGTACATAGCGGTTGTGATATATATGCCGAAAACTGTTACTATGAAAACGGTGGAAACGTTATCTGTGATTGGAATCCGATTACTTACGCAGGTGCATATGCCGAGGACGGTTCAAAGTTCTACAACTGTAGCAGAACCGTGCAGGGAGAGGGTACGGCAAACAATCCCAGTTACTCAAACGCAAGCAAATGGAGACCATTTTCAAATTACAGCTACAAAAAAATTACCGCTGACGAAGCAAAAAGTTATTGCAATACTTACAGCGGCACTCAGTCATCAAACGGCGATATGATGTATCTGCGTTTTTCAAAGAAAGGTGTTCCAGGTGCAAGCTATACAGAAGTACCGAATACACCTGTAACACCTCCCGAACCCGTTCCCGCAGTATTTGACGAGGGGTCAGCTTATCGTATAAAGAACGTAAATTCAGGACTTTATATGCAGGTTGCAGACGCAAAGGTAGAAAATGGTGCGAACGTTCAGCAGTGGGGTAGTAATGGTACTGATGTACACGATATATGGAAACTGTTTAGTGCAGGAGACGGATATTATTACATTGCTTCATGCGTAGGCGACGGAGGAACTTATGTACTTGACGTTGCAGGAAAAAAATCTGACAACGGCACAAATATCGACATATACCAATACAACGGCGGTATAAATCAACAGTTTATGTTCACCCTGAACGACGACGGAAGCTATAAAATACGCACAAGAGTTTCAGATAAAAATTCAGCGGTTGAAGTCAAAGACGCTTCAGCAGTTTCAGGTGCTAATATTCAGGAATGGGAAATAAACGGTGCAAACTGTCAGGACTGGATTCTTGAACCTGCTACGGACTCAGGTTGTGTAATGAACGAAACTCTCATTTATACATTTAAGAATGTAAATTCAGGAATGGTTATGGACATTGAAAACGCTTTGATGGCGGATAATACAAATGTCAGACAATGGGATTCAAACGGTTACGACTGTCAGAAATGGGTACTTAAACCGTTCGGTTCAGGCAATTACTACTGGATTCGCTCCGCACAGGACGAAAATTATGTGCTGAAAGCCAACGGAAGTACAAACGGTTCAAATATCAGTATATCACCATATTCAACAAAAGACAGTTCACAGCTGTTCCGCTTCACAAAAAATCTTGACGGAACATACAGTATTATAACACGTGCGTCAAAAGATAAATGTCTTATTGAAACGGATTCCGCTTCAAAGGAAAACGGTGCAAATATTCAGCAGTGGGAAAGTAACGGAAACGCCTGTCAGAAGTGGAATATAATCACGGAGAAAAAGCCTGAAACCGTTAAAGGCGACGTGAACGACGATGGACAATATACAGTTGCAGATATTGTGTTGTTACAGAAATGGTTGCTTGCCGTTCCCGACACAACGCTTAAAAATTGGAAATCTGCTGACCTCAATGATGATAATGTTTTGAATTCATTTGATTTGGTTATTATGAGACAACTGATTGTCAGAAACTAAAAATTCCGAATTATATAAAAACAGTCTCTGCTGAAAAACAGAGGCTGTTTTTCTGTTTGTACAATATGCTTGATTTTAATTACCGTTTATGGTATAATTAAAAAAATATTATTCCATAATTACAAAAAAAACGGGAGAATAAAAATGTGTTACATTATTGAAAGTAACAGAATCTACAGTGAAGATAAAAGCGGAAAACTTTTAGCTGAAATTACTTTTTACGAAAAGGAAAACGGTGTATTCTGTATTGACCATACATTTACAGATGATTCTTTGAGGGGACAGGGAATAGCAGGACAGCTTGTCAGGCTTGCCGTTGATAAAATTCAGGATATGGGCGGAAAAGTAACCGCTACTTGTTCGTATGCGAAACACTGGCTTGAAAAACATTCATTAATATAATAAAAGCAAAAGGAGCAGACAATGATATTATTATCAGCACAGAATATCTCAAAGACATATATGGAAAGAAAGATTTTGAATAATGTTTCATTCTTTCTGAATGAGGGCGACAAAGTAGGAATCATAGGAATAAACGGTACAGGCAAATCAACGCTTCTTAGAATCCTTGCAGGAGCAGAGGAGGCAGACAGCGGTGAAGTTGTCCGCACGAACGGTGTGAAAATTTCGTATCTTCCTCAGATACCCGAATTTGAGGAACACGGGAGCGTGCTGGAGCAGGTTATGGCACATCTTCCGTCTGATTTGAAAGAGGCAAAGGAATTTGAAGCTAAGTCAATTCTCGGAAAACTCGGAATTTCCGATTATACAAAGGATATTAGTACTCTTTCGGGCGGAGAAAAAAGACGTGCTGGTATTGCGGCGGCATTGATACAGCCGAGTGACATACTTCTTCTTGATGAGCCTACAAACCATATTGACAACGAAACAGTGCAGTTGCTTGAACAACAGCTTAAAAAATATCGTGGTGCAATTGTAATGGTGACTCATGACAGATATTTTCTTAACAGTATTACCCGAAAAATCGTTGAAGTTGACAACGGAAATATTTTTGAATATGACGGCAGTTACAGTACTTATCTTGAACAGAAAGCACAGCGTGAAGCAGACGCAGAAGCGAAAGAACGCAAAAACCGTACTCTTTATCGTCGTGAACTTGCGTGGATAAGACGAGGTGCAAGGGCAAGGGGAACAAAATCAAAGGAAAGGACAGAAAGATTTCACGAACTTGAAAACAGGGAAATTTCCGTTGAAGCAGAAAAATTACAGTTACAATCTGTTTCTTCACGTCTTGGCAGAAAAACGGTTGAACTTGAAAATATATCAAAATCAATCGGCGGAAAAAAACTTATAGATGAATTTTCATGTATACTTCCGAGAAATGCGAGGATAGGAATTGTCGGACATAACGGTGCAGGAAAAAGTACGCTGATAAAGATGATAGCAGGTGAATTGCAGGCAGACAGCGGAAATATCATAATCGGCGATACGGTTAAAGTCGGATATTTCTCACAGGAATGTGAAAACATGGATTCTTCACAGAGAGTTATTGAATATATCAGGGAAACAGCCGACAATATACAAACACCCGAGGGAACAGTTCCCGCTTCAAAGATGCTTGAAAGATTTTTATTTACTTCCGAACTCCAGTGGAACAGAATAGAAAAGCTTTCAGGTGGTGAAAGAAAACGTCTTTATCTTCTTAAAGTACTCATGACAGCCCCTAATGTTCTTCTTCTTGACGAGCCGACAAATGACCTTGATATAGCAACCCTTACAATTCTTGAAGATTATCTTGAAAATTTTAACGGTGCTGTTATTGCAATATCACATGACAGGTATTTTCTTGATAAAACGTCAACGGAAATATGGGAACTGACAGGCAACGGAGAAGTCCACAGATATAACGGAAATTACAGTGACTATGCAGAAAAGTCATTGAATGAAAACGTTACCGAAGAAAAGGAAAAAGTTCAGAAAGAAAAGAAAAAACGCACATTTACAGGTGTTAAGAAACTTAAATTTTCCTTTAAGGAACAAAGAGAGTATGAAACTATCGACGACGACATATCAGAACTTGAAAAGCAGATAAAAGATACTGAAAGTGAGATTTTGAAAAGTTCTTCTGATTATGTGAAATTGCAGGAACTTTCCGATATAAAGGAAAAACTGGAGAGTCAGCTTTCCGATAAAATGGAACGCTGGGTGTATCTTAATGACCTTGCTGAAAGAATAGCAAACGGAGAGACGGTGCAGGAATGAAAAGAATTATGTTTGTTTGTCACGGAAATATCTGCCGTTCACCTATGGCGGAGTTTATTATGAAAAAACTTGTAAGTGAAGCAGGTTTGCAGGATAATTTTTTTATTTCTTCGTCTGCGACAAGTACGGAAGAAATATGGAACGGCAAGGGGAATCCTGTCTATCCTCCCGCAAAAGCCGAACTGAAAAAACATGGTATTTCATGTGAGGGAAAGTATGCAATACAGTTGAAAAAGGGAGACTATGAAAGTTATGATTTGTTTATAGGAATGGATTCGGCAAATATCTGTAATATGCGAAAAATTCTTGACAATGACAGAGACGGTAAAATATATAAACTGCTGGCTTTTGCAAGTCGTTCCGATGATGTTGCAGACCCGTGGTACAGCGGAGATTTTGAGAAAACCTATAACGACATATATGTGGGCTGTAAGTCCCTGCTTGAATATTTAACGCAAGGAGAAGTATTGAATGAATGAGTTTGAAAATGCAGAATTATTTTTTATAGACTGTCGTTTTGACGAGGCACTTCCTTTACTGGAAAAACTGTCGGAGCAGGGAAACGCAAAAGCTATGTATCTTATCGGCGAGTACTACAGATATGGTTACGGCAGTATTGAAAAGGATAAGGAAAAAGCGTTGTACTGGCGTAAAAGAAGTGCTGAAAACGGATATGCCGTTTCAGAGATGATGCTGGGTTGTGAGTATGATATACATTCGGAAGAAAGGCGTGTGATTTATAACAGCAAAAAAACGGCTGTAATGAAACTTGCAGAAAGCGGTGATATTTTTGCACAATGTGAACTCGGTGCATGGCTTGACGGTGACTATGATTATATAAGCAGAAAGGATATGAGAAAAGGTTGGGATTTGCTTCGTAAATCAGCCAAAAAGGGATATTTTAAAGCAATGTATATTCTTGGATTCCATTATGATATCGGTTACGGCTATGCAGAAAAGAACAGTTTTGAAAAGGCGGTTTATTGGTATGAAAAATCCTCCTTAAAGGGTCATGCTCTTTCAATAATGGCACTTGTTTATATTTACACCGACAGTCCGGAGGTGTATTATGCTTCAGAATCTGAAAAATCTGAATATCTTAAAAAAGCTTATTTTTGGTACAGAAAAGGTTGTGAATCGGGATTTGAGGAAATAACGGGAAGATTTAAAGATTCAGATTTTTTCAAGTGAATTAATAAAAAACGTTAACAGAAAAAATAAACCGAAATACTCTAATCAGTATTTCGGTTATACTTTTATTGTTTTTTGTCCGTGTGAAAATTCAGAAATGAAAGTATATCATTGTATACTTCGGCACGGTTTATTTCGTTGATAAGTTCGTGTCTTGCACCGCCGTAAAGTTTCATATTTACATTACATTCATTTGCTGAAAGCTTTCTGAAAACTTTATAAACACCTTTTCCGTAATTACCTACAGGGTCGGCATCACCCGATATTATTAAAGTCGGGAGTTCTTTTATATATGATGAATACCATTCATCAGCAGAAACATATTGCAGTACACCCATAAGATTCTCATAACCGTTAAGCGTAAACTGAAAGTGGCATTTAGGGTCTGCGTTATGTTTTTCAACAATTTCTTTATCCCGTGAAATCCAGTCATGTTCACTCTTTAAGTCGGGAATCCTTTTATTATAAGCCCCGAATGCAAGCTTGCTGATTGTCTCACTTCTGTACTTTTCACCATGTTTCTTTTTTGCCGTTTCAACGACGTTTATCATCTTGTCAATTCCAATCATTCCACCGCTTGTACCGCAGAAAATTGCACCGTCAAGATTTTCGCCGTGAATAACACTGTAGGCACGGGCAATAAAGCTTCCCATGCTGTGACCGAAAAGAAAGAAAGGAATATTATTATATTTTTCTTTTATTATTTTTGTAAGCGTGTATAAATCTTCAACAGCGTTATGCCAGCCGTTTGTTTCCGAGAAATAGCCAAGTTCTTCAGCTGTATTCACACTGTCTCCGTGTCCGAGATGGTCGTTTCCGCATACTAAAAAACCGTGTTCCGCCAGATATTCTGCAAAATCAATATATCTTCCGAAATATTCGCACATACCGTGAGAAACCTGTACAATTCCTTTTATCTCATTTTCCGGTATTATCATTTCATATGAAATCTGATGAATTTTATCCGCACTCTGAAATTTATCTTTCTGATACTGACAATTCATGTTGTTCAAATCCTTTCATTTTAAATTTTACGATATTATAGCATATTTTGACTGTTGTGTCAACCTGAACAAAAAGAACATTCACAATAAAATCTGTGAATGTTCTTTTGTTATATATTTAGTTGAAAAATTCGGGGTATTTTTCTATGTCTATTTGTCTTTGGACGTGCTGTTCTGCTGCAGCTACCAAAAAGCACATACAATCTATAGAATACCATTTCCCTTTATATTTTATACTGAAAGCATTAACCTGATTTTTTTCTTTTTTACCGTCCTCTTTTTTCGTTTTAATATCAAGTGTTGCCATACAGATTTTTTTCAAATCGTCAGTATTCCATACTTTATCAATCACAGAAAGCTGATTTTTCATAAGTTGTATGGATGCCGTATCTTTTTGTTTTTTCATAACTTTAGGTGTTATTTTGATTTTGTTGGTTATTTTAATTTTTGTAATTTCTGATTTTGTGACTTCATTATAAATTGTAAACATACTGGCTTTTTCGATAGCTTCATTGAGTTCATCTTTATTGAGGTCGTAATAATCCATAACTTCTTTTGTCAAATCTTCGGGGACATAGGAAAGTACTTTTTTAGGTTCTTGCTCCTGAAGTGCTTTAATTGCTTTTTGGGTTATGGAATAACCGCCACCGCCGAAAATTGTACCTATCAGTTTGAAAATTACAACAAGTATGATAACTCCAATCACAACTATCGGAAGTATGGTTTTCCATTTTGACTTGATTCCTGATAACGTTCTTTCCGACGTTTCATGTGAATTGTTCTGTGTGTTTTCTGACATATGTATTTTTATTTACAGATTATATCTGTAATTTTATTATACTTATGATATAGGACATACGCCTGTCCGTTCAAAGAAAATTTACAAT
>DETU01000012.1:18076-47480 GCA_002362175.1 Ruminococcus sp. UBA3280 | reverse complement strand
ATAAAAAAGTACACTATTTTATAGTTTTGTGTACAAATATATATTTACAACTTGCCGTTTTTGCGATATAATACATACAGCAAATGAAAATATTGGTATTCAGTATCAAGTATCATTCCCTCTCATGTGCTTGATACTGAATATTAATTCAGTTGCTTGCCATAGAATTAATTTGTTAACACCTATAACTAACCCCCTTTCATTTGTAATTTTTTCATGTTTACTCTTTTTAATGATTTTTTTAACAATTTTCTATGGCACGGTTCACAGTGCTAAACGGTTAAACCGTTTGAACCGTCTGATTTGATTTTTGCTTCCTTCCGTTAAGGAAGCATTTTTTTATATTGTGAAATTTGCGTGAAATATTATATAATCTGCTTGACAAATTATATAATCCGTGCTATTATATTATTAACGAAAGGAGAAAGATTATGAAAAAGAGCGTTTACAGCCTTGTCCTTATGGACGACGTTATAAGAGCTGTTGATGAACAGGCTTACAGGCTCGGCACAAGTCGTTCCAATCTTATAAATCAGATTCTTGCAGAACAGCTTTGCTGCGTAACTCCTGAAATGCGTATGCGTAAAATTTTTGATTCCGTTACGGAACTGATAAGCAATAATTTTCAGGTTCAGCAACAGCGTTCAGCCTCGCTTCTGACATTGCGAACCGCACTTGAATACAGATACAGACCGACTATCAGCTATAAAATCGAAATAAAACGTGAACCCGACGAATTTATAGGTAATCTGCGTGTTCAGATACGCACACAGAATCAACAGCTTATTTCTTTGTTCAATAACTTTTTTATTTCGAGAATTATAAAAGAAAAAAAATGTCTTTCCGATATTGGTTATAATAATTATGAATATGAAATTTCTTCGGGAAGTTTCACCCGAAAGCTTGTCAACAGTAAAATGAACAGCGAAAAAACAGGCATGGCAATAAGTGAATACATTAAACAGCTTAATGATTCATTGCAGTTTTATTTGTCGTCGCCCATGTTTTTCCGTTCGGATTTTATGGAAGATGAGTATAGGGAACTTCTTGAAAAGTTTATAATTTAGAACAGGAGGAATAATATTATGAATGCAGAAAAATTAACTCAGAAATCAATGGAGGCTATAAGAAAAGCACAGAGTACAGCGGTTATGCAGTCCAATCCGATGATTGAACCTGTGCATCTTCTTGCAGGTCTTTTAAAGCAGGAAAATGGTCTTATTCCACAGCTTCTCAGAAAAATGAACACAGACCCCGATATTTTTGAAAGGGAAACTGATAAGAAAATCAGCGGACTTTCAAAAGTTACAGGTGGTGGACGTAGCGGTAATATAGGTTTGTCTGCGGAGTGCGACAGAGTGATAACTTCCGCCGAAAACATCGCTTCAAATATGAAAGACGAATTTGTTTCGGTTGAACATCTTATGCTTTCACTTATTGATTGCAAAAACAGTGAAGTATCACAGCTTTTCAGAACTTTCAATATAACCCGTGAATCTTTCCTTAACGCACTTATGACCGTAAGGGGAAACACACGTGTTACAAGTGAAAATCCCGAAGAAACTTATGATGTTCTCACAAAATACGGTCAGGAACTTGTCGGACTTGCAAGACAGAACAAACTTGACCCCGTAATTGGTCGTGACAGCGAAATAAGAAATGTTATCCGTATACTTTCAAGAAAAACAAAAAACAATCCTGTCCTGATAGGTGAACCCGGTGTAGGTAAGACCGCTATTGCTGAAGGACTTGCTCTGCGTATAGTTGCAGGTGACGTGCCTGACAGTCTTAAAGACAGAAAAGTTTTCTCACTTGATATGGGTGCATTGGTTGCGGGAGCAAAGTACAGGGGCGAATTTGAAGAACGTCTGAAAGCAGTCCTGAACGAAATCAAGAATAGCAACGGAAATATTCTTCTTTTTATAGACGAACTTCACACCATTGTCGGTGCGGGAAAGTCTGACGGTGCAATGGACGCAGGAAATCTTCTCAAACCTATGCTTGCAAGGGGTGAACTTCATTGTATAGGTGCTACAACTCTTAACGAATACCGTCAGTATATAGAAAAAGACCCTGCTCTTGAAAGACGTTTCCAGCCCGTTATGGTTGACGAGCCGACCGTTGAGGACACTATTTCTATTCTTCGTGGACTTAAAGAACGTTATGAAGTTTTCCACGGTGTAAAAATTCATGACAACGCACTTATTTCTGCGGCAGTTCTTTCAAACAGATATATCACAGACCGTTTTCTTCCCGACAAGGCTATTGACCTCATTGATGAGGCGTGTGCCACAATCCGTACTGAAATGGATTCGATGCCTACCGAACTTGACGTTATCTCACGTAAAATTGTTCAGCTTGAAATCGAAGAAGCTGCACTCAAAAAAGAAAGTGACAATATCTCACAGGAACATCTTGAGGAAATTCAGCATGAACTTTCTGAACTCCGTGACAGTTTCGGAGAGATGAAAGCAAAGTGGGACAATGAAAAGAATGATATTTCAGCTGTTCAGAAACTCCGTGAGGAGATTGAACAGGTAAACGGTGAAATAGACAAGGCTGAACGTGAATACGACCTAAACAAAGCCGCTGAACTTAAATACGGCAAACTTCCGCAGTTGCAGAAAGAACTTTCCGCACTTGAACAGCAGGCAGAGCATGATATGGAAAACGGTCGTCTGCTCCGTGATAAAGTTACTGACGACGAAATTGCAAAGATTGTGTGTCGCTGGACGGGCATACCCGTTTCAAAACTTATGGAGGGTGAAAAGGAGAAGATTCTCGGTCTTGAAAAGCTTCTGCATGAACGTGTTATAGGACAGGACGAGGCGGTTACAAAAGTAAGTGAAGCTATACTCCGTTCACGTGCAGGAATACAAGCCCCCGACCGTCCTATAGGTTCATTCCTGTTCTTAGGACCTACTGGTGTTGGCAAGACGGAACTTGCAAAAGCACTTTCTGAAATTCTCTTTGATGACGAAAAGAATATTATCCGTATAGACATGAGTGAATATATGGAAAAATTCAGCGTCAGCCGTCTGATTGGAGCTCCTCCCGGATATGTCGGATATGACGAAGGCGGACAGCTTACAGAAGCGGTAAGAAGGAAACCTTATTCAGTCGTACTTTTTGACGAAATCGAAAAGGCTCACCCTGATGTATTCAATATATTGTTGCAGGTTCTTGATGATGGTCGCATTACAGACTCGCAGGGCAGAACGGTTGATTTTAAAAACACTATAATAATACTCACTTCCAATCTCGGCTCTCCTTATATTCTTGACGGAATCGACGAAAACGGTGAAATATCCGAGCAGGCACGTGAGAATGTGGAGAATCTTCTTAAAACGAAATTCCGTCCGGAGTTCCTCAACCGTCTTGATGAGATAATTTTCTATAAACCTCTTGCCAAAACCGAAATCATGGGCATCGTTGACCTTATGCTTGCTGACTTACAGAAACGTCTTGATGATAAGCATATCAAAATAAATGTAAGCGACGAGGCAAAGAATTATATAGTTGACTGCGGTTATGATATTAATTTTGGTGCAAGACCTCTGAGAAGATTTATTCAGAGAAATATTGAAACTCTTGCCGCAAAGAAAATTATCGGTGAAAATCTTTCAGCCGGTGATACTATTGATATAATATTTGAAAACGGAGAATTATCCGCAGAATAAAGCATATTATAATATACTCGACATTCGGTGAGTGTCGGGTATATTTTTTTATGAAAATATACCGAAAAGCCGTTTTGTATAGATGATTTGAATAAAAAATTGTCAGTATATAGCCGAATATCAGACGTTTTGCGGTTTTTTTTTCAATTACTTGACAAATCGTGGCAAAGGGTATATAATTCAAATTGTAAAATTTTATTAATGGAGGATATAGAAATGACAAAAACTGAATTAATCAATGCGATTGCTGAAAAGACAGGTTCTACAAAGAAGAACGCTGAAATTGCAGTAAACACAATTTTTTCTACAATTACAGATGAGCTTGCAAAGGGCGAAAAGGTTTCAATCGTAGGATTCGGTACATTTGAAGTACGTGACCGCAAGGAAAAGCAGGTTATCAATCCTCAGACCAAGCAAATGATGACCGCTCCGGCTTCAAAGGCTGCTGCTTTCAAGGCAGGTCAGGCACTCAAGAACGCTGTAAACAAGTAATTTTAGAAAAGGAGGCACATTATGGCACGACCAAGAAAGAACGCAGCTGCAAAGCCCGCTGCTAAAACAAGCAGAACAAAGAAAACAGAGGCTGTAAAGGCTGAAGAAGTAAAGGTTGAAGAATTACAGACAGAGGAAGTAAAGGTTGAAACTGCTGTAGAGACTCCTGCCGAACCTATGGAAGTTGAAGAAGTTGTTGTTGAAGTTCCTGCTGAAAAGAAAAAAACAACTGCAAAGAAAACTGCAACAAGAAAAACAACTGCAAAGAAAGAAACTGAAACTAAAGTTTATATTCAGCACGGCTGTAATACAGAGGTATCTGAATTTATTGAAACAGCAAAAAAACTTTCAGGCGTAAAGTCACCAAAGACTGTTAATATTTATATAAAGCCTGAAGATAATAAGGTTTACTATGTTGTTGATGATATTTCAGGTGACTTTGACCTTGTCTGATTGGTCTGAACAAAATAAAGTCTGCGGAACTTTTTCGCAGACTTTTTTATTTTTCTGAATTTTGAACAAATCTTTAAGATTATTTTAAGAAAGATATAATATAATCATAACCATAGAAAACGGAAATATATTTCAGATATAAAAATAAGTTTTTAAGGAGTATGATTTATTATGAAAAAGTCAAACATGAAAAAAATGCTTGCAGGTCTTTCTTCTGCTTGTATCATTGCATCGGCAATGCCATTGCCTTCCCTCGCTGTTCAGACGGACGAAACAAACGTTGTTTATGGTGATGCAAACGAAGACGGAAATGTAAATATTTCCGATTCTGTTCTTATTATGCAGTCAATTGCAAATCCTGATGAATTTAAAATTACAGAACAGGGAAAAAATAATGCGGACGTTTACAGACGAGGAGACGGTGTAACAAACAACGATGCTCTTATTATTCAGTATGTTGAAATAAAAACTCTTACTGTAGATGACCTTCCTGAATCGTGGCTTGATGACCCCGTTGTAGATGGCACGAAAATTCATTTTAACGGTACTTCAATAACAGTTGATGGTGATTATGCAGAAGTGAACGGAACAACAGTTACAATAAATCATTCCGGCAGTTTCTATTTTGACGGAACTCTTGATGACGGACAGATTAATGTGAATATCGCAGACGAAACAGCAGACCCCGAAACAGTTAAAATTTTCCTTAACGGTGTAAATATCACAGGAAAGTCTGCCCCCGCAATTCTTGTGACAAATGCAGAGAACACTTCAATAAATCTTATGGATGGTACGGAAAACTTTATTTCTGATGGTGATACGGCTTATGAGGGTGATAATCTCGGTTGTGCCGTAATAGAAGCAAAAGATGACCTTACATTAAAGGGCGGAGACCTCGGAACAGGTATTCTTAATCTTACTGCAAATACTCAGGACGGTATTGTCTGCAACAATGATATTAAAGTTACAGGTGGTGTAATAAATGTTACGACCCTTAACGCAACTGACAAGACAAATGGTATAAACGGTAAAAAATCTCTCACTGTAAAGGGCGGTACACTTAACGTTGATTCCGAGGGCGACGGTATAAAATCGTCAAAGGGCAACGTTGCAGTTATTGACGGTAATATGAATATTAAGGCAGGAAATGACGCTGTACAGGCGGAAACTACTATTGATATTTCAGGCGGTTCATTGATTGCAGGCGGTGACAGAGGTTTTACAAGCGTTACAGGTGTTAATATAACAGGTGGTTATGTACTTGCAACCGCTACAGACAATCAAACGGATACCAACCTGCTTACAGCTTCACAGAATACGCTTCTCTTTAACTGTATCGACGATAAAACAGCTACCGACGGTACATGGAAAAAGGCTAATTCCTTTACTTACAACAGTACGGGTACTGAATTTGTGAAGAAATATAAATATATACTGTTCAGTAATTCAGACATCACTGACGGTTCATATACTTTTAAAAACAACAGTACAGGCGGAAACTTTACACATGATGATTCAGAAATGTTTGATGTAAAAATGGGCGTGAATGTTTTTGACAATGTAAATCCGACAGGTACGGCAGGTAGTGGCACAACAATTCCCGACGCTTCTTCATACAATGTAACATTTTCTGCAAACTCAATTGAAACAGATGCACCTTCAGATATTGTAAGTGTAAATAATAACGTCCTCACTGTAAACAAACCTGTAGTATTAAGTATTTCGGGCGAAAACAATGGTGGACAGATTGTTGTTGATGTTGACAAGACAGCGTACCCCGACGGTATTGTTGAACTTGACCTTGTGAATGTAAGTCTTTCAAATGATACGGTTGCACCGGTTTACGTCGCTTCAATCGGTGATGAAGTTCAGATAGTTGCAAAGAACGGTACAACAAATATTATTTCTGACGGTACTTCCCATACAGATACTTATATAGACAGTGACGGTAATACAAATCAGATTGATTCCGCAATTTTTGCCCGTGACGACATCAAAATAAAGGGTTCGGGTTCTCTTACCGTAAACGGCAATACTGCTGACGGTATTGTTTCAAAGAATGATATAAAAATCTACAACGGCAATATTACAGTAAACGCAGTGGACGACGGCATAAGAGGCAAGGACAGTGTTACAATAGGCAATGATACCGCAATCGATTACAGTACACTAAGCCTTACCGTTAAAACACAGTCAGGTGACGGAATAAAATCAACCGCAACTGATATTTCTACAGATACCAAGGCATATGGTGTTGTTACAATAAACGGAGGTACTGTTGATATTAATTCCTATTCCGACGGTATTCAGGGTGAGCAGGACGTTATAATAAACGGCGGTGATATTAATATCTATACTTATGAAGGTTCAGGCTTTACCGGTTCAGGAAATTCATCATCAGGCGGAGACCAGTGGGGCGGTAACTTCGGTGGCGGAATGGGCGGAGGTATGCAGGACGGCAATTCCAATAAAACCGATATTTCTGCAAAGGGAATAAAAGCCGTTGGTCTTTATGATACAGCAGGTACTACATGGCAGAGTGGAGGAAATATTACTGTAAACGGTGGTAAAATTACTGTTGATTCTTCAGACGATTCACTTCACTGCGGTGGACAGATGAACATAAACGGCGGTGCGTTCAAACTTGCAACTGCTGATGACGCTATGCACTCCGACCATGACCTCATACTCGGAAACAAAGGCGGTGCATACAGTGATTTTGAAGTGTACGTCACAAAGTGCTATGAGGGTATTGAGGGTGGAAATATCTATCAGTACAGCGGTACAGTAGCAGTAAAAGCAGACGACGACGGATATAATGCAGCAGGTGGTGCTGACGGTTCAGGCTCAGGAAACAATACAGGCTGGGGTCAGGGTAGCTTCGGCGGAGGCATGGGCGGTTCAAGCGGAAACGTCCTCCAGATTGAAGGTGGTATTGCTATTGTACAGTCCACAAGCGGTGACCATGACGCATTTGATTCAAACGGTAATATTACTGTTTCAGGTGGCATCGTAATTGCAAACGGTCAAGACCCTCTTGACTGCGACGGGACAAAAAATACATCAGGTGCTACAGTTGCAGAAATTTCTTCACGTTCATCGGGTTCTGTTTCAGAGGGTACACAATTCACAATAGCAGACAGTTCAGGAAATGTAATCGTTTCGTTCACTGCTATGAGGAATATGGGTTCAGCTTCACTTAACAATACAAATCTTACCTGTTATACAGGCGGTACAATCTCAGGTGGTACAGACCTTATCACTTCTGATGATTCAATGACTGTATATGCAGACGGTACAATCACAGGCGGTACAGAAATTTCAGCCGGTTCAGGTAGCAGTGGCGGTCGCTGGTAATAGTAAATCAAGAGGGGATTTGAAAAAATTCCCTCTTTTTTATTGACATAATCTCTATAATCTGTTATCATGGAAATAAAAAAGGTACTTATTTTTATGGGAAAACTGATTCAATACATAAAACAGCCCGTTTTTGATAACTGGTATACAAGTGAAAAAATCGGACAAGGAATTTATAGTGAAGTATATAAAATATACTCTGAAAATAAAATTTCTGCACTTAAAGTAAAACCCGTTTTTGCAGACAGTATTGAAAGTCTTAACAGAAAACTTGATGTAGCAGAAAATGAGGCGGATATTATGTGCAGACTGAAAGAGTGTCCGTATATTATTGAATATCAGGGCAAGGAAGTACGGAAAATTACGAATTGTTTTTACCTTTTTATGATAAAAATGGAGTATCTTACTCCATTTACCGCACAGACAGGTATGTTTTTTAATTATAATAATGTGTATAAGATTGCCTGTGATATTGGAAAGGCTCTCTCATATACCCATAAAAATGGAATTATTCATTGTGATGTCAAACCTGATAATTTTTTCCGTGATTCGTCAGGAAACTATAAACTTGGTGATTTCAATGTATCGAAATATGTTGGCAAGAGTAATAGTATTGCAGGAACTAAAGGCTATATCGCACCTGAAATTTCTGAATTGGGTGCAGTATGCGGTTATCAGACGGATATATATTCTTTTGGTGTAAGTCTTTTAAATATTTCGCACAGATTTGTTATTTCTGAAGAATTTTCTGAAATCATTAAAAAAGCCTGTGCTTCTAATGTACGTTACCGATATAAAACCGTTGATGAAATGCTTTATGATATTTACAATATAAAAACAGACTATTATGTTGACCCTGTGGAATATTTTGATTAAAATATAAAAATATATTTATTCTGTCAAAAATCTCTTGACAATCAGATTCTTTTGTGATATAATTAATTACGTTATCGAGGTGTGGCTCAGTTTGGTAGAGTACTACGTTCGGGACGTAGGGGCCGCAGGTTCGAATCCTGTCACCTCGACTGCGTGAATAACCCTGTATTTCTGAAAATGTGGAAATACAGGCTTTTTTTATTAAAAAAACTATAATTATTATAAATCCCCTTGCTGATAACAGCAGGGGGATTTTTTTATTATTCAGGTCTTGTGAAAAGAAAAGCAAAAGTTCCTTTTTGGGTTTCAAGACAGGTTTCAAGAACGTTTGCATACATTTTGAGTTTCCTGTACATACTTGCATCGTCTGACGGAAAAAAAGACCTGTTCAGAAGAAATGTAAGCATTGCTACAATCATTTCCGCACTTTCCTGCGGTGCCTCTGTATTAACTGAACCGTCTTTCACACCATCTTCAAGAATCTGAGTAAGAATAGGCGAAACGGTTTTTATAGCGGTCATCATCATTTTGTAGTGCAGAACAATATCGTCCTGTACGTGCAGGGAAATAATTACGTTATGGCTGTTGTCAATAAATTCCTTTTTTATTATTGAAACAAAAAGCCGACGGAGTTTTTCATAAGTTGTTTTACAGCTTTCAGTAGACGCAAAATATTCTTTTATTGCGGAGGAGTAACTGCGTTCAATAACAGCGTCAATAATTTCGTCTTTGCTTTCAAAGTAATAGTATATACTACCTTTGCCGATGCCTGCATTTTTGGCTATCATGTCAACTGTCATATCTCTGTTTGGTTCTTCCATAGAACACATTAGTTCTTCAGCCGAATTCAGTATAATATCAATTTTTTTTTCTTTCACAGCAATTTTCCTTTCAATTTTATATTTTTTGAGTTCTATGTGCTATTATAACATAAAAATATTGATTTTTCAAGTCAAAGTTATGAAAAAAGATACTTGACCGGCGGTCGAAAATGTGTTATAATGATGATGTTCTAAATTCGACCGGCGGTCGAAAAATGTAAAAGGGGTGTAATTATGTCAAAATTGTTATTGGGAGCGGCTCTTGTTGCAGGTGGTGCTTTTGCAGCTTGTATGGCAGGTGCGGAAACTCTTTTTAACCATACTATTCCAAGACAGGATACTTTAAGGGTTGACCTTAATGAAATGGCAGATATGTCCAAGTGGGAGGAATATAAAAAATTTATGGTTCCTAACCGTGAATGGCTTGAATCTCAGCCATTGGAGCATATAACCATTACTGCACGTGACGGTGTTGAACTTCATGCGGATTATTTTCCGTCAGAAGAAAAAAGCAATAAACTTGTCATATGCAATCATGGATATACGGGTTGTGGTATGAGAGACTGTGCTTCCATTGCTGTATTTTTCCACAAAATCGGCTATGACTGTTTGCTTGTTGACCACAGGGGACACGGAAACAGCGGTGGTGATTATATAGGTTTTGGTATACTTGACCGCTATGACTGTAAAAAATGGATAGAATATATTGACAGCCGTTTTGAAAAAAGCAAGCAGATTCTGCTTTACGGTATTTCAATGGGTGCAACTACCGTGCTTATGACTTCTGCATTTTCAGACCTGTCCGATTCTGTAAAAGCAGTTATCGCAGACTGTGCTTTCACTTCTCCCTATGATGTGTTCAAGCATATTCTGAAAAGAGACTATCATCTTCCTGCTTTTCCTATCATGAATATAAATGACTCAATGTGCAGGAAAAAGGCGGGGTATGGTTTCAGTGACTATTCAACTCTTGACGCAGTCCGTGAAACAGATGTGCCTGTTCTTTTCATTCACGGTATGGACGATAATTTTGTACCGCTTTACATGACAAAGCAGAATTATGAAGCCTGTCTTTCAGAAAAGGAAATAATGCTTGTTGAAAATGCGGGACACGGTGCGGCTTATTATGAAAATCCGCAGGCTTACGAGGAAAAAATAAAAAACTTCACAAATAAATATATCGTATGATATAGGGAGGAAAAATGAAAGAATTGAATGTCAACGGTGCGGTAATGAAATGCTATCCCCTCTGTGCCGCACAGAAACTCCATAATTACACCATTCGTTTTTGTCCTGCTCAGGTTCTCTGCATAGGAACAGGACTTTATGTTCAGCAGGAAGTTGATTTTGGTATGCTGAAAAGAGCCATTTATAAGGCATATGAAATGTTTGAGACAATGCGTCTGCGTTTCATTGAGGACGAAAACGGTGAAGTTTACCAGTATATTACACCTTTTGAAGAACGTGACATACCCCTTTGTGACTTCTCCGACAGAGATGAGGAAGAAGCTCACAATGAAATGCGTAAATGGACTGCACTTCCTTTTGCAAGGTACAACAGTCCTATGAATCAGGTTATCATGATAAAACTCCCTAACGGCTACAACGGAATTTATCTGAAAGTTGACCATATGACAATGGATTCAAGTTCGATTATCGGCTTTAACCGTGCTGTACTTGAAACTTACTGCTCAATGAAATATGGTACGGAAATGCCGAAACCCATGAAGTCTTATATAAAACAGCTTGAAAAAGACCTTGCATATGAGGCAGGTTCTGACGCAAAGAAACGTGATGAAGAATTTTGGAAAAACGAAATTGCAAAGGACGAGCCTATGTATACCGACTTTTCGGGACAGGGCAGACTTCTTACACAGCGTCGTGAAAATAATAATCCCAATCAGAGATGGGCGATGGTTATTTCAAGAAGTCCGGAAGCTTCAATTTCTGTTTACTCTCTTGAACATGAAGCCTCAATGCGTCTTATGAAGTTCTGCGAATTTTACCATGTTCCTATGGCAAGTCTGCTCCTTATGGGTCTGCGTACCGTTCTCTCAAAGTTCAACGACGATGAAAAAGACGTTTCCGTAAAGACCTGCATTGCAAGACGTGGTACACTCTCTGAAAAATATTCGGGCGGTACAAGAGTACATTTCTTTCCTTTGCGTACCATTATGGAAGAAGATATGACTTTCCTTGACGGTGTGAGAATGATTCAGGCTGAACAGAGCAGGATTTTCCGTCATGCAAATTATGACCCGATTGAATATATGGCTAAGAGACGTGAACGTTTTCCCACTCAGGCGGGTGCAAGCTATGAGAGTATAAGCCTTACTTATCAGCCACTTACAGTTGACAGCAATACAAAGGAAATGCCTGATATTCCTTACAAGAGTATGTGGTATACAAACGGTGTTGCAGGACAGCCACTTTATCTTACAGTAATGCACCGTCCTGAAGATAATGGTCTTAACTTCAATTTTGAGTACAGGAAAGACGTTGTAACAGAACACGAAATGCAGTATTTTTATTATTACCTCTGCCGTGTTCTTTTCAGGGGCATTGAGGACGAAACACGTACTATCGGAGAAATTCTTGAAATGATTTAAGGAGGAAGTTTTTTATGTTGGAAAAGATTAAGGAAATTATAGTAAATTACGTTGAGGTCAATCCCGACGAAATCACAGCAGAATCACGTTTTATTGAGGATTTAGGTCTTAATTCATACGACTTTATGTGTATGCTCGGTGACCTCGAAACAGAGCTTGACATTGCTGTTGAAGAAGCGGAAGTAGTAAAGCTTCAGACAGTAGGTGATGCAATCGCTTACATCGAAACACTGAAAAGCTGAGGTGATTATATGAATAAAAATAATATCAGAACACTTCAGGAGCTTGTTGTTGCTTCTGCCGAAGAATACGGTGACAAAGTTTTCCTTAAAGAAAAACACGGCAAGGACGTTTCTGAAAAGTCATTCAATAAGTTTTGCAGTGATGTCAGAAAAATGACAGCGTGGGTAAATTCTGTACGTGGTAACGGAAATCCCATAAAATGTGCGGTTATAGGCGGTTCAAGCTATGCATGGCTTGTCAGCTATTTCGGAACAGTATGCGGTGGAAACACTGCTGTTCCGCTTGACGCACAGCTTTGCAGTGCTGATATAAGTGAACTGCTTAACCGTTCAGACTCTGAAATTTTCTTCTATGATGCAAGATATGAAAATATGGTTTCGGAAATAAAGGAAAGTTGTCCGAACGTCAGGGAGTATGTTTCATTCAGCGATGATTTGCAGAAAATTCTTGACGGGAATCAGCCGACGGAATTTACACCTGTAGACCCTTCTGCACTTGCCACAATCTCCTATACTTCTGGTACAACAGGAAAAAGCAAAGGTGTTATGCTCCTCAATAGTAACCTTATTGACAACGCTATGTGTCAGGATAATGAAAGCACTCCTGAAGATGTTGTAATGTCTGTTCTTCCTATTCACCATATCTATTGCTTTACCTGTGATATTCTTCTTTCACTCCGTTATGGCAATGAACTTTGTCTTAATGATTCAATGATGCGTATTCCACAGAATCTTAAATTATATCGTCCTACAGTTATACTTCTTGTACCTATGATTGCGGAAACAATGTACAAGCAGATAAAAGCCGTATCGGCTTCAAAGCCCGATATTTCATTAAAGGAAATTGCAAATGCCGTATTTGGCGGAAGATTAAGAACCATTTACAGCGGTGGTGCGTATTTACGTCCTGAGTTGCAGAGAGCTTATATTGACATGGGTATTCAGATGGCTCAGGGTTACGGAATGACGGAATGTTCTCCGAGAATTTCAACCGCTGACCGTTTTGACACAGAATGTGCGGGAGATGTCGGAGTAATCGTCAACGGCTGTCAGGTAAAGACGGAGGACGGCGAAATCATGGTAAAAAGTCCGTCGGTTATGGCAGGCTACTATAAGGACGAACAGGCTACCGCAGAGGCTCTTACTTCTGACGGTTGGCTTCATACGGGTGACCTTGGATATGTTGACGAAAAGAACCGTATTTTTATTACGGGAAGAAAGAAGAATCTCATTATTCTTTCAAACGGTGAAAACGTTTCTCCTGAAGAACTTGAAAATAAGTTTGCAGGTTCGGACTATATTTCTGAAATACTTGTCTACAGCGACGACAGTGTAATATGTGCGGAGATTTTCCCGAATACCGACTTATACCCCGACTGTTCAGGTGAAGAACTTGAAAGAAAGTTCCGTGAAGCTGTGGACAGCATAAATAAAACCGTTCCACCTGCAAAGGCTATCCGTCGTCTGCGTATCAGAGATACGGAGTTTGAAAAGACAACTTCAAAGAAAATCGTCCGCAGACAGTCGGTGCAGGGACGAATAATAAAGTAAAAGGAGTATGATTTATGACATACGAAGAAATTTTTGCAAAGTCCAAGGAACTTATCCTTGCCAATGAAACCGAAGGTTTAGAGGGACATATTGCCGTGCAGATTAACATCAAGGGCGAGGGCGAAGGTGCTTTCTATATCGAACTCAAGGACGGTAAGGTTTATGTAGAACCTTATGAGTACTATGACCGTGACTGTATCTTTATCGTTTCGGGAAAGAACTTCCTTAAAATGTGTGAGGGTACTCTTAATCCCGTTGTTGCTTTCACAACAGGAAAACTTAAAATTGAAGGCAGTATTGACAAGGCTCTTGAATTTTCAAACCTTATCAAGCAGGTAAAGGAAAATAACAAGTAAAGATATATAGTTCCTCTTTAATGCAGAATCCGATTTTTATAAAGTCGGGTTCTGTTTTTTGATTGACAACTTCATTGAAAAACAGTATAATTTTGATAGGAGGTGATAATTTGAGAGAAATGAAAGATAGTGGTATTGAGTGGATTGGAAAAATACCTGTTGAGTGGGAATTAAATAAAATAGGCTATGTATATGATGAACGCAGTATAAAAGTAAGCGATAAGGATTATGCCCCACTATCTGTAACTAAGCAAGGGGTAGTTCCTCAACTTGAAACAGCAGCTAAAACTAACAATGGCGATAACCGAAAACTGATTAAAAAGAATGATTTTGTAATAAATAGTCGTTCTGATAGAAGAGGTTCTTGTGGAATATCCAAATATGATGGTTCTTGTTCATTAATAAATACTGTTTTAAAACCAAGAAAAAATATGTGTAATGCATATTACAGTTTTGTTTTTCGCTCTGAACGTTTTGCAGATGAATTTTATCGTTGGGGAACAGGGATTGTAGTAGATGATTTATGGTCAACAAAATGGTCAAATATGAAAAACATATATATTCCTTTTCCTTCTTTGGAAGAACAACAAAGAATCTCCGCCTATCTTGACAATAAATGCACCAAAATAGATACCATAATAGAAAAACAGCAGAAAATCATTGAAAAGCTTAAATCCTATAAACTGTCATTGATTACGGAAACGGTCACAAAGGGGCTTAATCCTGATGTGAAAATGAAGGACAGTGGGGTTGAATGGATTGGGGAGATTCCTGAATATTGGGATTTAATAAAAGCTAAATATTGTGTTTTAATTACAAATGGAAGTGACCCTGAAACTGAAGGAGAAATTCCTGTGTTTGGAAGCGTTTTTTTTGCATTTAAAACTTATGGAGAATTTAAAGAAGGACCTTGTGTATTAATTGGAAGAAAAGGGGCAACTTTACATATTCCTCATTATATTAAAGATAAATACTGGAATGTAGATACAACCTTTGATGTAAAACCGTTAGATAGAATTGTATTAAAATTTTACTATTTTTTAGCAATTTGTTTTGATTACAAAAAATATATATCACAAACAACTCTACCGAGTATGACACAAACTGCATACAGAAACATGATATTGCCTGTTCCAAAAATTTTGGAACAACAACAGATTGTCGATTATATTGACAAAAAATGTTCTGCAATAGATTATTCAATTGAGAAAAAACAGGCAATCGTTGAGAAACTTAAAGAATATAAAAAATCCCTCATTTATGAGGTTGTGACTGGAAAACTGGAGGTTTAAAATTATGTATACAGCAAATGAAATACGTTATGAAAAGATGATTTACAATAGGTGCGGAAAAAGCGGTCTGAAACTTCCTGCTGTTTCGCTGGGACTGTGGCAGAATTTCGGACACTCGGGCAGTTTCGCCAACATCGAAAAAATGGTACACACGGCATTTGACTTGGGAATAACTCATTTTGACCTCGCCAATAATTACGGTGTTCCTTATGGCAGTGCCGAGGAAAATTTTGGTCATATACTTGACAGAGGAATGAGACAATATCGTGATGAAATGTGTATTTCAACAAAAGCGGGATACGATATGTGGGCAGGACCTTACGGTGACGGAAACGGCTCACGCAAATACCTTAACGCATCGCTTGACCAAAGCCTCAAAAGAATGGGACTTGATTATGTCGATATTTTTTATCACCACGTTCCCGACCCTGAAACGCCTGTTGAAGAAACAGCCCTCGCACTTGATAATGCTGTAAGACAGGGTAAGGCTTTGTATGTCGGAATTTCAAACTACAATAAGGCTCAGACAGCAGAAATTCAGTCCATATTCAAGGAACTCAGGACACCGTTTATAATTAATCAGCCGTCTTATTCCATGCTCAACCGCTGGATTGAGGACGACGGTCTTGATGTTTATACACGTGAAAACGGTTTCGGACTTGCTGTATTTTCACCTTTATATCAGGGATTTCTTACGGACAAATATTTAAAGGGTATTCCCGAAAATTCAAGAGCTTACGGTAAGTCAAAACTGAAAAATCAGCTTGATGAAAATATGGTCGCAAAACTGAACAACCTTAACCAAATCGCTCAGAGCAGGGGACAGACGCTTTCTCAGATGGCTTTGTCATGGGTACTGCATAATAAGGCTGTTACAACTGTTCTTGTTGGTGCAAGCAGTCCCGAGCAGATTTTACAGAATGTTGAATGTATAAATCATCTTGATTTCAGCAGTACGGAAATTGAAAAAATAGAGAAAATTTTAAAATAGTGGACAGGGATTTTTATTTGTCGTCACTTGACGATGTTAAAGTCAAACAGGAATATGATTTTAGTTATTCGGGGATTTCGGGTTATGCGGAAGTTATCGGCTGTAAGATTGTATTTTTCAGAAAAAGCAAAACTGATTTACTGGAAGCTTTAAGTTTTGACGAAATATCTCCGAATGAATTTGATTTCTGTAATTATATTCTTGAAAAAATCGGTTTTCCTTTGAGATTCGGCGACGGTCTTGGAAAAATCCGTGAGAGTTTTGGTGTGGAAAGTTCTGTTGATACATTTTTTGAAAATTTTGACAGATATAATTATTTTGTAGGAAAACAACTTTTTATGTCGTTTTGTGTTGGAAACGGTATGATAAATGGTCTGGAAATAATTTTCAGTCCTGAAATAATTGCAGAAATATCTGATTTTCGGTAAATTTACTATTGACTTGTTCAGAATGTAAGTGTATAATAACAGTAAGTAAAGATTATAGTGTGAGGTGATTATATGAAAAAGTTTCTGATACCTTTTCTTGTAAGTACTTTGGTTTTTCCTGTTATGAACGTAAACGCAGAATTTGGAAACACTGATAAAACATATTTGTCGGGAAAAAATTTCTTTTCCGTTAATGATTCATGCATTAATATTGAAGTGCCTGAAAATAATGACAGTAGTAATAATCTGATTTCAGCCGTATTTGTATCAGGCTGTGAAAGACTTGAAACAATTAATATTCCGAAAGGTGTGGAATATATAGAAATTACAGGTTGTCCGTCACTGAAAGAAATAAAAATTGACGAAGAAAATCAAAATTACTGTTCACTTGACGGCATACTATATGACAAAAATTCTGAAACACTTCTTTTATATCCGTCTGCAAAAGATGAAAAGACAGCTGTATTTCCCAAAGGACTGAAAACTATCGGTTCGGAATCGTGTATGAACAGTTTGTTTGAAACGGCTGTTTTGCCGGAAAGTCTTACTACTATCGAAGAGTATGCTTTCAAAGGAAATACAAATCTTAAAAGTATTATAATACCTGAAACTGTTACTGACAATATGCCTTATGTTTTTAAGGACTGCGAAAATTTAAGGGAGATAACTTTTCTTAATGACAGATACAGACCTGATGTGTTTTCGGCTTTTGGAGATGAATTCAGCAATATGTACAATGATTCTTTGCATGGCTGTAATTCCGAACAGATTATTATATATGTTCCTGACGATGTTCTGTGGTATTACAGGGAGACAATAAACACATATGATAATTCTGTTATTCATATGCCGTTGAGCATGAAACGTGATGATGGTTTTCTTCCGTGCGATTTGAACAACGATGGCATTATAAGTATTGCTGATGTCTTGAATTTGCAAAAATGTCTTTTCGGACATTCTGAGGAGGATTTGGTCGGGACTGATATAAATCGGGACGGTTTCACAGATGTATTCGACATGGTGCTTATGCGTCAGATAGTGACAAATAATTATCCTCATAATCCATTTATCTAAACAGGAGGCATTTTATGCTTAAAGCTATATGTTCAAAAAAAGACCTTTCATTGTGTGCGTATTATGACTGTATCTGTGACATTATAAATTCCTGTGAGCTTGAACATCTTAAAGATATTACCCACCATATTTCAACAACACGTTTTCAGCATTGTTTGAATGTTTCATATTATAGTTATATAGTGTGTAAGAAATTCAGGCTAAACGCCCGTTCTGCCGCAAGAGCAGGACTTCTTCACGACCTTTTCTATTATGACCGCAAGGAATATAATTCAATGCGTGAAAAGGGACAGTTTTCCCACAGCCGTATGCATTCAGTTATTGCTCTTAGAAATGCCGAACAGCTGACGGATATAACACCGCTTGAACGTGATATAATAGAAAAACATATGTTTCCTATGACGATAAAATTGCCGAAATACAGAGAAAGCTATGTGATAACGGTTATTGACAAATATTGTGCTGTTCTTGAAGTTTGTATCCCGAAAATATGCAGCATTCTTTCCGCACATCAATAATTACAAAAACTGTCGTTTTTTTAACGGCAGTTTTATTTTTTTCTGTAAAAATATTGAATTGTCCGTAAAATTGTGGTATAATAAAAAAAGAATAAATGTTCAGTTTTTCAGAAATTATATAATATACCGAAAGGAGAATTTTTTATCTGATGAATACTCCCGATAATTATTCACAGACAGCTGTAAACCGTTGGAGGCTCGTTCTCGGAGGTCTTTCCGACAAACAATTACAGTTTAGTGGTGAAAATCGTGATATACGACAATTTCAGGATATGGAGCAACTTCTTGATTATCTTTACAGTCGTTCACAGGGCGATGATGTACGTTCAGGTGACAGGTCGGGCAGTCTTGACGAAACAGTTCTGACGGCTGCCGAATGGATTACAAAGGTGCGTAAACTTTTCCCTAATCAGACAGCAGAAGTACTTGAAAAACACGCACTTGAAGAATTTGAAATGACAGAGTTGCTTACTGACAAGAAAATTCTTGAACAGCTTAAACCTGATATGAATCTGCTTAAAAGTGTCTTACAGCTTAAACATCTCATGAAAGGTGAAGTACTTGAAACAGCTAAAAGAATTGCAAAGCAGGTTGCCGACGATATAAGAAAGAAACTTGAAAACGATATACGTCGTTCTGTTCTCGGAAGAATAGACAGAAATTCATCAAGTCCCGTACACTCTGCGAGAAATCTTGATATAAAAAAGACTATACGCCGTAATCTGAAAAATTATGATACGGAACGTCAGCAGATTGTACTGAAAGATATATATTTCAGCAGTCGTGTAAAACGCTATAATAATAAGCGTGTTATTATTGCCATAGATGAGAGCGGTTCAATGACGGGGTCAATCATATACAGTGCAGTCATGGCACAGATTATCTCAAATCTACCGTTTGCGGAAGTAAAGCTTGTTATTTTTGATACAAGTATTGTTGACCTTTCCGACGAGGCTGACGACCCTGCACAAGTCCTTATGAGTGTACAGCTTGGCGGTGGTACTGATATAGGCAGTGCATTGGGCTACTGTGAAAGCCTTATAGGTACACCCTCGCATACGTGTGTTATAGTGGTTACCGACTTGTATGAAGGTGCGGAGAGAAGTCGTCTGCTTAATATAAGTAAAAATATTATTGAAAGTGGTGCAAAGCTTAGTTTTCTTACTGCACTGGACGAAGAAGCCAATCCGTCATATGACAGGAATCTCGGACAGATACTCGCCAACATGGGAGCATTTGTCGGTGCGTTGACTCCCGAACAGCTCGGGGATTATATAGGGAAAATTTTTTCATAAAAAGAGGTGAATTTTTTTGGACGAATTGAAAAAAGCTCTTGTTTTTGCAGACGAAAATTTTCTTATCGGTCTTTCAAACAAAGGAACATATAAGCGTGCCTGTAAGGACGTTGACGGTGCTGAAGCAGATTTTGACTTGGGCGAAAATTCGGCAACAGTAAGAACGGGCGGTGAAACTTGTACAATATCCGTACCGCTTGCTGAAAGTAAATGTACTTGTGTTGCAAGGGGAATATGCCGTCATATAGTAGGGGCTGTTCTTATTCTGCGGAATAATGTTTCACTTGATGTTACAGCGGAATCTCCTGTACAGCCTGAAACTCCCGTTGAAAAGCCTGAATCCGTTGCAGAAGTAAAAGAGGAAAAAAAGAAAGAAAAGGTTTCGGAGCGTGACATTGAAAAAATACATAACTGTGTTAAACAGTGTCTTGAAACGTTAGGAAGTATATTGAAATACGGTCTTGTGCGTATACCTGAAAATATGCCTGATATGCTGGAGGCATCGGCTGTGCGTTGTCATTCTCTGAAAATGGCGGACGCAGAACGTGCATTAAGGGAAACGGGGAGCCGTCTGTCTGATTGTATAGCAAGGCGTGCGTCTTTCAGCATGGAAAACTTTACAGCTAAATTATGCAGATGTATTGCCGTTCTTGAACTTCTTAAAGCGGACTATATTGAGCCTGAACAGCTTGGTACTTTCCGTCAGACTTACACCGACTATAATGGTAATCTCAATATTATGCCTATAGGACAGAGGCGTGTTAAAGGCGGTGAGTATGAGGGGGAAATTTACTATTTTCTGAATATGGACATTTATGCGGAACAACGTTTTTTGTCGCTGTCTGATTTGAGACCCGTTTTCTATAATGATACACAAAAGCATTTCAGGGGAACGACTTTCCCGTGGGGAATGGCTTCGTCTTTAAGCAACATGATGCATTCTGAAATGAAACTTGCTCACGCTAAAGTAAGCGGAGGAAAATTGTCGTCCTCACAGGAAACACAGATTATTTCAAGTTGTAAAGCGGTTCTGGACTGCGATGAAATCCGTGACATGATTTATACCGACTTCAGAAAGCTTGCAATAGAAACTTCTGAAAAGAATCCTGAAAACGAACTTGAAAAACTCTGTTTTGTACAGCCGAAAAATTGTATTGAAAGTGCTTTTGATAAGTACAGTCAGCAGTATATAATTATTTTGGAGGACGTTCAGGGGAACAGAATTTCCGTGCGTGCAAAGTACCGTGCGGAAACAAAGGAATTTATAAAGCTTCTTGAAAGCATAGGTGAAAGAATGATTAAGAAGCCGAAAAAAAATTATGTATTTCTTGCTTCTGCGTATATATTCGATGGTGAACTGACTCTTTTCCCTATAGAAATATATGATTTTATAAAACCGCCTGTTCCCGAAGTGTACGAACTTCCCGAAATGTATCGGGACATTGATATTTCTGCGGTTTATGCCGAAAGAATAATAAGTCTTTTTTCGGAGATAAATGACAGAATGTGCGTTATTGTACGTGGCGGACTACAGGCGGATATAAAGAATGACCATAAGCTTGAAAATCTTGCATTTAATTACGGTTTAAAGGGACTGAGCAGACTTATCGGAGAGTTCATGCAGTGTGCATCATCATACCGTCACAGTGTTGACGGAAACAGTACTGACGTTCTTCTGAAAATGCGGGAAATCGACGAATATATCCATCAGGGCAGAAAACGTCTTGAAATTATCACATCATTATATAATATGAAAGGAAGTAAATAAAATGCTTTATTCAAACGGAAATACAACCGGTTTTTCAAAGCTTGCCGAAGCTATGAGTGCTTACGGTATAAGAAAGGAAACTATAGAAATTGCTGTTGAGTATCTTGACACATCAAAGGAAAGAAACGATTCTCTGCTTGACAGAATACCACATCACGCACTTATCAATGATGACTGGAGAAAACGTGAACAGCTTGAAAAAGCTATAAAGCGTGAAATCATTGCCACGAAAAGCGAGGAACTTTTTGAGCGTTATATACTGCTTTCACAGGCTATTTACGGTTCATATGCATATGTATTTATTATGTGTGCCTGCGGATATTACGCTGATTTTATAAAACAGGAAGATAGATTTATCAAGATTCTGTCTTTAAGATTCGGAGAAAAGGCGGAAGCCTGTCTGCTTGCGATGTATGTGGCACAATTGCAGGGAAGATTTTTTGTAAGTTATGGTTTCAAGATTAAGTCTCCTAAGATTTGTATTGAAGCTGTTGATTTTGCGGACGACAACCCCGTTACAATTGCACTGCTTTGTGCGTATGCATTGAATCAGAGTCCCGTACCTGAAAAGAAAGGAATCATATCAAAGCTTGTTTCAAAGTCTGAGACTGACCCCATTGTTGAAAAGGCTATTGAATACGTTCACGGTCTCATAGACAAGAAACCTGCTTTTTATATTGAACTTGCGTGTGCGACAGGAGAGGGAGCTTATTTTTCCGATAAGTGCCGTACATATTTTACTGACGCTGTAAAGAAATGCAAGGAAATTCAGGTTACTGAATACTCCGTTAGTCATATGCCGAATCCTGAGAGAGTTCTTGACATGATTGCTGAAATTCCCGGCTGTGTGGACTATGTGTATATAGCTTATCTTGTGGACAAGCATATAACTAACATATATGTTCGTAATCATCTTAAAAGACTTGCCGTAAAGTATACCGATGAGTATGTGAAGTCTATGGAATTACGTTCGGACGTTTCTGTTGCCAAGAAAATGGCTGACATTTTAGCAAAGGCAAATCCGAAGTATATCATTAAGGAAAACGCCCTGAAAGAAAAAGCACAGGTACGTATTTCAAAAAATGTAAGCAATCATTTTATGTGTAAGAACGAAGTACGCAGTTATCTTATGGGAAACTGTACTATAAACGATATTCTTCCGCTTATAAAGGACGATGTAATCAGGGGATATAACGGTGAGAAAAGTAATTATAAAGCAACATACGGTTTTGACGACTTTATGAAACGTGTTATAACTCTTTGTTTTGTATGCAAGGAACAAAGTTACTGGATTGTTAGATATTATACGGATTTTGAACTGAAAGGCAACGAAAAACAGCTTATAAAGATTCTTGCGGAACAGAATTTATCCGCTGAAATTATTCTTGAAACACTTGGAAACTTTATTGACGGTTTGTGGAATGAAAAAGACGAAGTTATGTTCAATTCTGCAAATGCCGTTGCGGAGCGTGCCGATATGTTCGCAGAAGTTAACGTAAAAGACATGAATATTATTTCAAGATGGATATATGTTTCAGGTCTCGGCACAGCAGATGCAGACAAGTATAAATCTCAGATTCTTGCACTTGTCGGTGATACAAGTAAATTCGTAAAAAAAGCGGTTACGGAAGTTATTTCCTCTCACAACTGGAAAGACGACGTTATTGAACTTTTACAATCCAAAAAAGTGGGTATACGTGAAATAGCGGTATCTGTAATTGAAAAGAAGAATCACGAAGATTACCGTGAAGCACTGGAAAAGGCTTTTGAAAAGGAAAAATCCGAAAAAATCAAGACACGTATCGCAGTACTTCTTGATATGAATTACGGTACGGAAACTGACGGAAAAGTTTCCGAAAACGTTGACATAGTTTCGAGTCTTGTACGTGCAACAAAGGTAAAAAAAGTTGCATGGCTTTTTGAACACCCGTATAAAACCGTACACTTTAAGGACGGCGGAGAAGTTTCCGAAGATTACCTGAAAGCCCTGATTATAATTTATTCGGAAATGACATCAATTGCCGTAAACAAAACTGCTCTTGAAATTGCAGGAAAAATCAATCCCGACGAACTGGGTGATTTTACACTTGATGTTTTCGGTCGCTGGCTTGAAAAAGGTGCGGCTGCAAAAACAAAATGGGTTCTTTGGTTCTGCGGAGTTCACGGCGGTCACGATATGATTGAAAATCTCATGCACTACATAAAGGAATGGTCGGAACATTCAAGAGGTGCTATTGCTGCTGAGGCGGTTTATTCAATGGCTGTGAACGGCAGTTCCGAAGCACTTATGAACGTTGACAACATGGCTCGTAAATTCAAGCACAGACAGGTACGCAATGCCGCAAATTACGCACTTGATATAGCCGCAAAGGAACTTGGTATAACTAAGGAGGAACTCGGTGACAGAATTGTTCCCGATATGAATTTTGACGAGAATATGTGCCGTGTTTTCGACTACGGAAAGAGACAGTTTAAAGTTTACCTTACTCCATCGCTTGAACTGGAAATTTACAACGGTGACAAAAAAGTAAAGAATATGGCTAAACCGGGTGTAAATGACGACAAGGAAATTGCTGAAAAGTCCTACAACGATTTCAAGATTATGAAGAAGCAGATTAAGGCAGTTATTGAGAGTCAGAAAAGCCGTCTTGAATACGTTCTGATGTGCGACAGAAAGTGGACGAGTGAAGTGTGGAATAATCTTTTTGTCAAGAATCCCGTTATGCACTGTTTTGCGGTTGGTCTGATATGGGGAGTTTACGAATACGGTGAACTTAAAGAAAGTTTCAGATATATGGACGACGGAAGTTTTACAAATATAGAAGAAGATGAGTTTGAAATACCCGAAAATGCGGAAATCGGACTTGTCCACCCGATTGAACTCACTGACGAACAGCGTGCATCATGGGCAGAACAGCTTTCAGACTATGAAATAAAACAGCCGTTCAATCAGCTTGGCAGACCGTTCTATAAACCCGAAGAATCTGAACTCAATCAGGAGGGTATATCACGTTTTGAGGGTAAGGAAGTGAGTGACTACACTTTGAGAGGCAAACTTACAAAAATGGGCTGGGAAACAGGTGTTCCGCAGGACGCAGGCTATTTTATGGAATTTGTCCACGATGATGAAATTACCGTTTCAAAGGGATACAGAACTGAAATAGAGTTCAGCGGAATGTGCATTGATTTGATGCAGAATGAGATGATGACTCTTGAAACTCTTTATTTCTATCGTATGGGAACTAACAAAAAACTTAAAATCAAAGACGTAAACCCACGCTATTTCAGTGAAATAATTATGCAGTTGACTTCAATTGCAGGAACAGACGAACAATAATGAAAGGATAAAATTTATGGAAAAGAATTTAATTAAACCGCCTGTTGAAGTTCGTTATGCAGACGAACTTGAATTACTTGCAAAGTACGACAACGGAAAGCGTCCTGAAAACTGGAAGCTTTCCCCTAAAGCAGTAAGGACTTTCATTCTTGGCGGAAAAGTAAAGACAGACGAAGGAAATGTTGAGATTTCAAGAAAGTTTTACGGCAACGATGCTCTTGTTGAAAGGTGTATTATAACACTTGCGGGAAACCGTGGGCTTATGCTTGTCGGAGAACCGGGAACGGCTAAAACCATGCTTTCCGAACTTCTTTCAGCCGGTTGTTGCGGAGTAAGTACGAATACCGTACAGGGAACGGCAGGCACTACCGAAGATATGATTAAATACAGCTGGAATTATGCACTTCTGCTTTCAAAAGGTCCTTGCCGTGATGCACTTGTGCCGTCACCGCTTCTTGTCGGAATGGAAAAGGGAATTTTTGCACGTTTTGAGGAAATAACACGTACTCCTGCCGAAATTCAGGACAGTCTCATTTCTGTAATGAGTGACCAGATTCTTAATATTCCTGAACTTGCTGACGACGGTTTTGTTTTTGCCCGTCCCGGATTCAATATAATAGGTACGGCAAATACCCGTGACAAAGGCGTTAATGAGATGTCGGGTGCTTTGAAAAGACGTTTTAATTTTGAGACCGTTGAACCTGTAAAGGACGTAAGGCTTGAAAAGCAGATTATTATACGTGAGGCTCAGAACCTTGCGAAAGCAGGTCACATTGATATGCCTGTTGACGTTGATGCAGCTGAACTTCTTGCGGTTACTTATCACGAACTCCGTGAGGGTATTACGGACAAGGGAACACGCATTGACAAGCCGTCAGCCGTTATGAGTACAGCCGAAGCAGTTTCCGTTTACTATCAGACTATAAGTCATGCATGGTATTACGGTGACGGACAGGTTGACCTTAATGTTATGACTGAAAATCTTCTCGGTGCGGTATGCAAGGAAAACAAGGACGACCTCGAAAAATTAAAGTCATATTTCCGTACAGCAGTAAAGGAAAAAGGTAAAGTTGGTGGATTATGGAAAAAATACTCGGAAACAGCGAAATTGCTGAAATGATTCCTTTTGACCTCTCGGAAAGGCTTCTGCTTTTTCCTGTACGTCATCACAGTCCTGTCTGTTCGTATCAGCTTGTAAGGACAATAAACGAATACAAACCCGACATAGTTCTTATTGAAGGACCGGAAAACGCCAATAATCTTATACCTGTCCTTACAGACGAAAACACAAAACTGCCGTCTGCCGTTTACTATTATTACAAGGACTCTAAAAAACTTGTGAGTGAAAGTGCGGAGGATTATAAATGCTATTATCCTTTTCTGTATTCTTCACCTGAGTACAACGCAATGAAACAGGCGAAAATACTGGGTATTCCTTCGGAGTTCATTGACTTGCCGTACTGTGATATACTTATCAATACAGCAGAACAGAAAGGTCTGCGTAAAAATACCGAAAAACATAGTTATGCAGACGATTCACATCTTACACAAAGTAAATTCTATGAAAAAATCTGTGAAGAAACAAATGTCCGTAGTTTTGACGAATTTTGGGAAAAATACTTTGAGATAGCAGGAATCTTTCTCACTCCCGAAAAGTTCGTTAAACAGCTTCACACTTACTGCATAATAACACGTCTTGAAACTTCTGAAGATGAAATGAAAACAGACGGTACTTTTGCCCGTGAAAGTCATATGTCGCAGAGAATAACAGAAGCTATGCAGAAATATGAAAAGGTTCTTGTGGTTACTGGTGGTTTTCACAGTTTGGGCATTTACAAGCTGATTTCAGACGGAAAGATAAAGTCACCTAAACTGCGTAAAATCCCCGAAAATCTGCACGGCTGTTATCCTATGGCGTATTCCTACGAATCAGCCGATGCACTTCACGGCTATGCTTCGGGAATGAGTTTTCCGTATTTTTATGATACGGTAATAAACAAACTTCTTGAAAGCAACTCTCCTGAAAATGTCTATAATAATTTGACTCTTGACCTGCTTGTACAGACGGCAAAACAGACAAACAAGAAAGATATTCCCGTGTCTATTGCAGACATCACTTCCGCAAAAACTCTCATGGACGGTCTTTCTGCTTTGAGAGGTTCAAGAGAGTGCGGAATGTACGAACTTTTTGACGGTGTTACAAGTACTTTTATAAAAGGTGAAAAAACGATTTCTTCGTCGTTGCCTCTTGACATTCTCAGAAAGCTTGCAACGGGTAAGGGCGTTGGTTTTATAGGCGATAAGACCCACGTCCCACCGCTTATAACGGACTTTGAAGAACAGAGTAAAAAATTCCGTCTGAAAATAAAGGACGTTATACCGAATGATATTGAAGTACCTCTTTTTACCACACAGAAAGGTATGGAATTAAGCCGTTTTCTGCACAGAATGGAATTTCTTGAAACAGATTTTGCCATTATGAAAAAAGGTCCTGACCTGCATAACAACAAGGGAAGAAGCCGTGTACGTGAGGAATGGCGTTACAAAAGAACACCGAATGTTGACGCATCTCTTATTGACCATACAACAGACGGTTTCACGATTGAGGAAGCGTGCAGTACAATGGCGGTTAAGAAACTTCACGATGAAATGCGTTGTGTATCAGCGGCACAGGTGGCTGTTGACTGTTTTCTTATGGGAATTACCCTGAAAAAAACAGAACTTGACCTTATAGATGAGATTCTTACAGCGGACGGTGACTTCTTTTCAGTCGGTAAAGGTCTTGGCTTTTTTGAAATGCTTTACAGTTTACAGGCACTTTATGGATTTACAGATTTTTCGTCACTTGATTATATAAGACAATGTTTTGAAAAACTGATAATTTCATTGCCGTCAATGGTGAATGTTGCTTCTGAACGTGCGGACGAACTTATTTCAATTCTCAAAAGTATGTATAGTATTACAGGTAATATTCTTACGTCTGAACTTCCTGTTTTTGAGCAGGCTCTTATTACTATGACACAGTCAGCTGATAAAGAACCGTCAGTATACGGAGCAGTATCGGGTCTTTTGTATGCTGTTGACTCATCACGGAGAACAGATGCGGAAACCGCAATGCGTGGCTATCTTATGGGAAGTACCGAAATAAAGAAAAAAGGTGCGGAATTTCTGAAAGGTCTTTTTTGTACCGCACGTGATATTATCTTGTCTGATGATTCTTTCCTGCAAATGACTGACAAACTCATAACAGAAATGGAATATGATGATTTTCTTGAAATTCTTCCGTCAATGAGACTTGCATTCAGTTATTTCACTCCGTCTGAAATTCAGGACACCGCAAAATCAGTGGCTGAATTTCACAGTGTGGAGAAAAAGGATATTCTAAGCACACAGGCGGTTGATGAAAATATGTTTGTGTTCGGTGAAGAACTTGACATGGAAATATGTAAAATTATTGGTATATAAGGAGTTATTTATGAAAGGAAAACTTATTGTAATAGAGGGACTGGACGGAAGCGGTAAACATACTCAGACCGTAAAATTAAAGGAATACTATGAAAGTATCGGTAAATCGGTGAAAATGGTATGTTTCCCGAATTATAGCAGTCCGTCGTCATCACTTGTAAAAATGTATCTTAGGGGGGAGTTCGGAAAAAAAGCCGATGCTGTAAATCCTTACGCTGCGTCAAGTTTTTATGCGGTTGACCGTTTTGCAAGCTTTAAAACCGAATGGCATGATTTCTATGAAAACGGTGGAATTGTTATCGCCGACCGCTATACCACTTCAAACGCTGTTCATCAGTGTTCAAAGCTTGAAAGGGGAGAATGGGACAGTTTTCTTGACTGGCTTTTTGAGTTTGAGTATAGATATATTGGTATTCCCGAACCTGACAGCGTGATTTATCTGCGTTCAGACCTTGAAACAAGCCAGAAACTCATGAGTGTCCGTTATAAAAGCGACGAATCTAAAAAAGATATTCATGAAAGAGATATAGAATATCTCAGACGTTCAAAGGAAGCTGCTGATTACTGTGCGTATAAACTTGGTTGGAATATTATTGAATGTATAGAAAATGATGCCATGCGTTCTGTAGACGATATTTTTAGTGAAATGAAAAAACTATTGCTTTTCCCCGACTGTTAAAAATGACTATTGCGATGTATAAAAAACCTGATAATTAATTATCACTTGTCAAATATGACGAAAATAAGCCGTATTTTAAAAAAAGCTTGATTTTTATGTATTTATATGATAAATGGTAAA
>DETU01000012.1:0-17813 GCA_002362175.1 Ruminococcus sp. UBA3280 | reverse complement strand
AACAGCATTGCCTGTAATATATGGAATTGTTAAAAAATAATTGACATTATATTTGCACTGTGTTATAATGTCTTTATTATTAAAGCAATCGCTGTTTTTAAAACAGAAATTAATGGCGCTTTTTTCAATGTTGTTATAAATTAAACTGCTTTGTTTTTACAGAGGGGGAATAAGATGCAGGCAACTTTTTTTAATGCTGAAAATGATACTGTTACTGAGGTGATTCCGGAATTGCATAAAAATTATATTAAAAGTAACTGCAATGAGGGAATTACTGATTATCCCATTATTGATTTCGACGAGAAAGATTTGGAACTTCTCAGCAAAGGTGTAAAGGAAACATTAAAACATTCTGATATAAAGCCAGCAGGAAAAATGACATACAGAATTTTAAAAAGAGCATTTGATATAGTAGCTTCGTCAGTTGCCCTTGTTGTACTGTCGTTACCGCTTGGTGTTTTTTCACTTATTATTTATCTGAATGACGGCGGAAAGCCTATATTTACTCAGGTGCGTCTTACAAAAGACGGAAAACCATTTAAAATGTACAAACTTCGTTCTATGTGTATGGACGCTGAAGCAAAGTTTGCGGAAGTTCAGAAGAAAAATAAGTGCGACGGACTGGCTTTCAAGAGTGATGACGACCCGAGAATTACCCCTATAGGTCGCTTTATAAGGAAAACTTCAATTGATGAGATTCCTCAGCTTTGGAACGTTCTGAAAGGTGATATGTCAATTATAGGACCTCGTCCGCCGCTTCCGAGAGAAGTTGTCCTTTATACTCCCGAACAGATGAACAGACTTCTTGTAAAAGGTGGGCTTGCGTGTACCTGTCAGGCGGAGGGTAGAAGTGATATGGCATTTGAAAAGTGGGTAAAGACCGATATTGAATACATAAAAAACAGAAGTATTGCACTTGATTTGAAACTTATAGCCAAGACTGCTATTGCGGTTATAAAGAGAAAAGGTGCGGAATAAGAAAAAACGGATAGTTTTAGTTCAACACTAATAAAGAAGTTTAAGTCCCGAAACAATTATTGCTAACTGTTTCAGGACTTATTGTTAATATTTGATTACTCGTATAAATCAAAATTTAGAGGTGATATTTCATATGCACACTTATGAAAAAATGATAGCTGACTCAATCAATCATATTGCAAATAAAGAGATATATTTTAATGCAGATGAAATTATGAAAAGCTCTGATGAAATTGCTGTTGATATTGTAAGTAAACTTGTTGAGTGGGCTTGTACGCCTACTAATATCTTACCTATAAGTATTGCAAGGGATTGTCTTAAACAATTTCCAATAGAATGGGTATCTTTAAAAATTAAACAGACAGCATTAACGTCAATAGATATTACTGATGATTGGGATTATCGACGGTTATTGGAATTATCTGAAATTATCTCCCCTGACCTTCTTAAATGGGCAATTACATTAGGTGAAAAATCCAATAATCTTGACATTCTAGAAGCAGTAGACGATTTCAATGAAAGATTGCAATCAAAGAATAAATCAAGTAAATTCTGATTTATCTTGATAATAATTATAAATCAAAGCATTACATTGTCAATAGAAACGCCATAGCACTTTTGACCGAAAATCATAAGTGCTATGGCGAAAATTTTTTTAAGCTGTCCGTTTTATTTTACCTTGTTAATCATTGCATAAATTTCACTTGTTTTGTTTATCGTATCGTTGTAGCCAAGTTCAATATCAGACTTTATTTTCAGAGGATTAAGATTAAGAGTACCGCTGACAAAATCCCCTAAATCTCTGGACGGAATAATATTTATAATATCTGCGTCTTTCATACGGTACTGATTTGTAATGTCAGCATCATATTTCAGATGAACGGCAATAATTGAACGACAGCCGTTATCATATACGAACGGAACAGGTGTATTTCCTTGGGTAGTAGTTCCGCCGTCGGAGTAATGTTCTCCGTTTATTTCTATACCGCCTGCGATACCTGTGTAGACGACAGGAAGTGCGGAAGAAGCAAGAATTATTTTCTTTTTTATTTCGTTCCTGTAGCAGTTCAGATGAAAATATTTTATATCACCGTAACTGTCACTGCATACGACATAAATTTTTCGGTATATTTTGTTGAAATCAATATTTTTGTCTATAATATCGGATATTTTATCCTGATTTATCGGAAGTCCGTGTTTAAGAAAGTCCGTCACCGGATTTTCCTTTTTCATGGAGGAGATAAATCCCTTACCACGTAAAATTATATTGTCAAGTATATTGTCAGGTTTTATTCCTATATAGTCGGGACTGTTGAAATCAACAAGCAACGGGGATTTTGAAATTCTCTTTACATCAACATTGAACATATCGGAAAATTTCAGATTACGCCAGACATTTTCCGAGTATTCAGCTCCACTGCTTTCAAGAAGAACTGCATTTAAAGCACCGACAGAAGTTCCGGCAATAACGTCTATAAACCGTGTTGCTCCTATTGCTGAAAGAGCTTTGTACACTCCTATTTCATAAGCACCTTTTGCACCGCCTCCGCTAAGTACAAGTCCTATTCTGTCCGACATAATTAAAATCCCCGTTTACTTTTATTTTGTTAATGAATTTACAAGCTTTTCAAAGCGTTCCATAGCTTCAACTGTTCTCTGTCTGTCACCGAAAGCGGTAAGTCTGAACCAGCCTTCACCGTTTTTGCCGAATCCTGCTCCGGGAGTGCCTACCACTGCTATTTTTTCAAGCATAAGGTCAAAAAATTCCCAGCTTCCCATATTATTCGGACATTTAAACCATATGTATGGTGAATTTACTCCGCCTGTGAATTTAACGCCGAGTTTTGTCATGGTATCAGAAATAATCCTTGCATTTTTCTGATAGTAGGCGATATTTTCGTGAATCTGCTTCATACCTTCTTCTGTGAAAACGGCTGCTGCCGCACACTGTACAGGATAGGAAACACCGTTGAATTTGCTTCCCTGTCTGCGTCCCCAGAGTTGAGAAACAGAAACTTCCGTGCCGTCAGAGGCTGTTACTTTAAGAGCGTCGGGAATAACCGTATAACCGCATCTCATACCTGTGAAACCTGCTGTTTTTGAAAGGGAACACATTTCTATTGCTACTTCTTTAGCACCCTCAATACAGAAAATACTTCTCGGAATGTCGGGGTCTGTGATAAAGGCTTCATAAGCGGAATCGTAAATAATTACGGCGTTGTTTTTCTTTGCATAGTCAATCCAAGTTTCAAGCTGTCCGCGTGTATAAACCGAACCTGTCGGGTTATTGGGTGAACAGAGATAGATAATATCTGCGTGAACATCATAGTCAGGCATAGCCGCAAAACCGTTTTCCTCGTTGGAGTCGGCATAAATAATCTTACGACCGCTCATAAGGTTTGAATCTACATAGACGGGATAAGCAGGGTCTGTTACAAGAATAACATTGTCGTCGCCGAAAATGTCAACGATATTTCCGCAGTCACTTTTTGCACCGTCGTTTATTCTGATTTCGTCGGGTAAAACGTCCGCACCGAAACTTTTATAATAGTCGGAAACGGCTTTTTTCAGGAAATTATAGCCTGCACCGCTGTCCTCATAGCCTTTGAAAGTTTCTTTTATACCCATTTCGTCGCAACCCTTTTTCATAGCGTCAATTACGACGGGAGCAATCGGAAGTGTAACGTCACCGATACCCATACGGATAATATCTGCGTCAGGATTTGTTTCTTTGAAAGCATTGATTTTCTTTGCGATATTTATAAATAAATAATTTTTCTCCAGTTTGAGAAAATTTTCATTCAGCTTCGGCATATAACATTCTCCTTTTTCTCATTGATAAATTCATCTGAAATAATTCCTTCACATATATACTCGGCAGGACCTGTCATCATTACAGTGCCGTCTGATTTATATATAATACGGAGGTCTCCGCCTCTTAGATGTACAAGAATTTCATCATCGTGTTTGCAGATACCATTAAGAACAGCTGAAACTACAGTTGCACAAGTACCTGTACCACAGGCGAAAGTTTCACCGCTTCCTCTTTCCCATACACGCATTTTTAATGTGTGGTTGTCGATTACTTCCGCAAACTCCGTATTTACACGGTCAGGGAATATTTCGTGATTCTCAAACGACGAACCGATTTTTTCAAGGTCAAGACCGTCAATATCGTCTGTAAAGATAACGGCATGGGGGTTGCCCATAGAAACGCAGGTCATGCTGTAGGTTTTACCGTCAACATCAACAGGCTGGTTTATGAATGTGTCCAAACTGCTTTTGACGGGAATTTCCGCAGGTTTCAGAATCGCCTTTCCCATATCGACCTGAACAAGAGAAACCTTGTTGTTTTTAAGAAAAAGTTTGAGATATTTTATACCTGAATTGGTTTCAAGAGTGATGTCCGTCTTGTCGGTAAGACCCATATCATAAACGTATTTACCGATACAGCGTGTTGCGTTACCGCACATCATAGCTTCAGAACCGTCGGCATTAAAGATACGCATACGGAAATCAGCCTTTTCGGACGGCATGATAAGAACAAGACCGTCAGAGCCTATTCCCTTGTGTCTGTCGCTTACGATAACGGAAACTTTTTCAGGTTCGGAGACTGTTTCTTCAAAACAGTTCACATATATATAGTCGTTGCCTATGCCATGCATTTTAGAAAATTTCATATTGATTCTCCCATTTGTGACTCATCGGGAGTGAATGAAAAAACTGCTAACTTTTTCATTCAAGTATATTATATAACAACCTGCAAAAAAAATCAATAGTTTTTTTATATTTCCTGTTTATCATACATTATTAATCAGATATATGCCTGTTTTTTGAGAATTGCGGTGATTGTACGACCGATTATTGTCAGGTAGTTCAGGTCGGTAACCGACCATTTTTTAAACCGTCCTATATAGCAGAAAGAAATCATACCTTTTATAATGTTGTTTTCCGTCATGAGATACTGCACAGCACCGCCTATATTCTGTTCTGTAAGCTTTAAGAATGCATTATCGTCACGTCCTTCCAGTTCGTTTACGTTATCAATGGCAAAGATACCGTCTCCCGAAAAGCGTTCTGTATAGCGGTTCTCGAACAGATACGATGCATTTTTTGAAGAAGAATTGCCACAGCTGAGGATAAGGTTCATATCTTTTCCGGCAAAAATACAAATGTCGTCAATTTCAAATTGCAGACGTATCTGTTCAAGTAAAACGGAAATATCGGGTATACGTCCGAAAACGAGACTTTCGGCAAGCTGTCCTATAAAGGAAAGATTTTGTGTACTTTGTTTTTTGTCACTAAGAAAAGCTATTTTGTTTTCAATATCCTTTTCTACAGTTCCGTGTTTGTTTACGTCGTATATTACATAACGGTTCTGACCTTTCTGCTGTGCGATATAAAGAGCCTTGTCCGCCTGCATGAAAAGCTCATCATAATCAGAACTGTCAACGGGATAAGTGGAAACTCCCATTGAGCAGGTAAGTTTGAGGTTTTCGGAACGGTCTGCAAACGCCCATTCTGTTTTGGTTCGTATTGCTCTGAGAATACCACGCAAGTCAGTTTCGTCACGGGTATCTTCGAGAACTATAAGAAAACCTGCTCCCGTAATTCTTCCTGCAATACCCCTTGTACCTATTTCGTTTTTTATTATTTCCGCTATTGTAAAAATTACCTCATCGCCGAAAAGATGTCCGTAACTTCTAACTGTTTCACTGAAATTGTCTATGTCAAGCAGTACTAAATTAATGTTATGGGACGGTTTTTCAGACAATATTTCCATTGCATAAGAAGTAATCGCACGTTTGTTCAGAACTCCTGAAAGTGAATCCCTGTTTGCTTCAACAGCCGGATTTATTTCTTTTGATTTATGCCCTGAACTCACAACAGAAATTATTCCGCTTACTTTTTTTATGTCAGGGTCATCATGACGTGTTATTCCTTTGAAAAGACACAGTTCTCTTGATTTGCCAAAAGTGAGCAGAGAAGATTCAAATTCATAATCAAAACGGTAAACGCCGTTTTTTATATCGTTGCAGAGATTATTGAAAGTTTCTGTATAACGTGAGGGAATATAACCCGATTCAATCGATTCGTCACGCCATTTTTCAAGTTCTTCGTCTGTGAGGACTATTTCACGGTAACAGTCGGACATATATATTCTTATTTTTCGTGTCTCAAAACTGTATTCAAAAGCAAGGTCGTTTATAAGACTGAGAATGTGGCGATATTCTGAAATTTTTCTTTCATGGCTGTATGCGAGTGATTCAAGTGAAAATATATCGCTGAACATTATGCTGTAAAGAGGTTCGTCACCGCCTGAAATCATTCTCACGGAAGCAAGCATCCACCTGAGATGATTATTTATACCTTTCATGCGTATGACGGTTTTTGCGGGGACTCCGTTTTCTGCTGTTTCAAGACATTCCGAAATCCGTTCAAAATCGTTTTCGTCTATGGTTCTCTTTATTGAATAAATAACATCATTGCCGAAATAGTTGAAAAAAGCCTCGTCAGCCCTCTGCATATGAAAGCTTTTGTCTATAATGACTTTTCCGACATTGTACATTTCTTCATTGAGAAAACCGAGTAAACTGTTCATATATCATATCCTTTCATATTTGTTTTTTACCCGTTACACATTCAGAAATAAGTGATTTTTTATATTCTTTAAGTTTTTCAATAATTGTCTGTTTTTTCTCAATTGAAGAATCTATTGCATAGCATTTTTTGTCAAGATAGTTAACAATTCTATTTTGTTGATTACTTGTAGTTAGCACAATGTTTATATCGCCAAATTGACTTTGAGAGATATTTTGCATTGAACTACTTGTACCTGTTGATAATGATGAAATATAAAATCTTACACATTTACTTCTTAAATAATACCATATATATTTGACATTTGTATGTGTTTTAAAATGTACCTGCCACAATCTGTCAGGAAGAAAAATATTAGAGTAGCTTTTATCAACATAACCACAAGCCCCAACCAACTCTGGTGTATTCATTCGACTTACAATAAGCGTATCTGAACAAACGGGACAACTGACACGATTTTCTTCATTTTTATTAACACTCTTGTTTTCATGAATATCAAAAGCAAACTTACTAACACTACTTGTTTTTAGTACACCAAGTTCATTAACATCTGCTTCATTTTGCCCGGCATTTACACTTACACCGCTTTCTATAAATGAAACAAGATATTTTAACCTTATTAAGTTATAATTATCAGGTATTTTCCCAATCCATTCAATACCGCTGTCTTTCATATCTCTCATATTATTCTTCCGCATCGTCATCTTCTTCTTCCGTCACAACCTGAGAATGTTCACGTTTTTCAAGAATCTCAAAAATAATCTTGTATGCGGTTGCGACAACCGGAACACCAAGAAGCATACCGAGTATACTGAAAAGTCCTCCGCCTACGGTAACAGCCGCAAGTACCCATATACCCGGCAGTCCCACAGATGAACCGACAACTTTAGGATAGATGAGATTTCCCTCGACCTGCTGAAGAATAACAAGGAAAATAAGAAAAATAACTGCCTGCATCGGATTGATGGTAAAGATTATAAACGCACTTATTATAGCACCGAAAAGTGCTCCCACAATGGGAATCAATGAAGTTACGCCGACAATGGTCGCAGCCATAGCGGCATATGGCAGACGGAGAATAAGCATTCCGATAAAGCAAAGTACGCCTATAATGATACCTTCGGTGAACTGTCCGACAAAAAAGTTTCTGAAAGTTTCGTGAGCGGTTTCAAAAAGATGATTTATACGTCTGTTTGCCTTTTCACCGAGATAGGCTTTCTGAAAACGTGCTATATCATTTCTCAGCTTGTCTTTTCTGAGAAGCAGGTACAATGCGAAAATAACGGCTATTACAGTGTTCGTTATTACAGATACTGTCGAGCCTATAATCGAAATTGCGGAATCAAGTATATCATATGCACCACTGCTTATTTTTTCGGTGATACTCATTACATCAGGTTCAAAGCTGTTTATAAAATTCTGTATTTCGGGATATTCTTTCAGTGCAGTTTTTGCAAATTCCTGAACTTTCTGAAAAAACGGCGGTATTTCAGCGTAAATAATTTTTACAGCCTTTACAAGTTCAGGATAGATGATATTTGAAATAAGTACTATAATAGCAGCTGCACTTGCAAATGAAAGTATAGTGCATACGGGTCGGCGTGAGCTTTTTATAAAGTCTGAATTTTTTTTAGGAAAATAATGTTTTTCATAGAATGTCATTATAATATTGAAGATATAGGCAATTATACACCCTATTAGAAGCGGTACGGAAGCACTGAATGCCTCTTTGAAAAATCTCGATATTACGGAAAAGTTTCTGACCGCAATACATACCGCCAAAATAAGTACGGCGATAAAACAGTAGCGTCTGACATCTTTTTTCTTCATAGAAATTACTCCTTGTTGAATTATAATGCTTTTATTATAATATATGTATGTGGCAATGTCACGATAAAAATTGTTAATTTTTAGTAAATTTCAAAAATAATTGAATCCTTGACCCGATTTGTGCATTATGATATAATAATAAAAAATATTTATCAGGGAGTGATATATGTGATTTTAACTGTTACGCTTAATCCTGCCGTTGACTGTGCTATGGGTGTTTCCGATTATCATGAAAACGCTGTTAACCGTGCAGATTATCAGCACCTTACAGCAGGCGGAAAGGGTATAAATATATCTGTGATTCTCAGCCGTCTCGGAATAGAGACAAAGGCTTTAGGATTATGCGGGGGAGAAACAGGGAAACTTCTTTGTAATTTGCTTGACGGTATGAAATGTCCTCATTCTATGACATGGCTTGAAAACCAGCTGACAAGAGTAAATGTAAAACTGAGGTGCGGTGAGAGTGAAACCGAAATAAACGGAAAAGGTCCTGAAATAACGGACAATGTTCTTGACGAATTTATAGAAAAAATTGAAAACGAACTGAATGACCGTGATATTCTTGTGCTTGCGGGAAGTATACCTGCTTCTGTTCCGTCTGATATTTATGCGGATATAATGAAACGTCTTTCTTATAGGAATATACGTATAGTTGCCGATTCTTCGGGAAAACCTTTCTCGGAACTTCTTCCGCTAAGACCGTTTCTCATCAAGCCGAACAATTTTGAACTCGGTGAAATACTCGGAAGAAATATTTTAACCCGTAAAGAAGCTTTTGACGGTGCTTCCGAACTTCAGAAACTCGGTGCAAGAACGGTTCTTGTTTCACTCGCAGAAAACGGTGCGGTTCTTCTGACCGAAAACGGAGAAAAATATGAAGTTTCAGCACCTCACGGAGAAGTGAAAAATTCAGTAGGTGCAGGGGATTCCATGCTTGCAGGTTTTCTTGCGGGACTTGAACTGACGGGAGATTATCGTACCGCCCTCATGCTCGGAACGGCTTCAGGAAGTGCTACGGCATTTTCGGGAGGACTTGCGGAAAAACATGAAATTACCCGACTTTTTAATAAAATATATCCTTGTGCAAAATCTCTGTTGTAAACAAAAAATGTATTATTTTTTTGTTGGTTTTCCACAAGCATAATACAAAAAATATATAAACTGTGAATGGAACGGTCTGAAAAGTCTCTATTCTGCGAAGTTTCGGGGAAATAATTAATTATAATTTTTTTGTAATAATTTCCTGAACTGTTAACCACGGTTAACAAAATTATTGACATTTCAGGTCTGTTGTGATAATATAAGGTTGGACAAAATATTCTTAAAAGGAGTTATATAAATGACTATGGAATTTGCAAAAGAATGGGAAGGCTTTACTCCCGGCAAATGGAGTCTTGGCATTAACGTCCGTGACTTCATCAAGAAGAACTACACTCCCTATGACGGTGATGAAAGCTTCCTCGCTGGTCCTACAGAAGCTACTACAAAGCTTTGGGAACAGGTTATGGAACTCACTAAGCAGGAACGTGAAGCCGGTGGCGTTCTCGATATGGATACAAAGATTGTTTCTACTATCACTTCCCATGATGCTGGTTATCTCAATAAAGACCTTGAAAAAATCGTCGGTGTTCAGACTGATAAGCCTTTCAAGCGTTCACTCCAGCCTTTCGGCGGTATCAGAATGGCTATAAATGCCTGTGAACAGAATGGTTATAAGGTTGACGACGAAGTTGTAAAGATTTTTACAGAGTACCGCAAGACTCACAATCAGGGCGTTTTTGACGCTTATACACCTGAAATGCGTATGGCTCGTAAGTCAGCTATCATTACAGGTCTCCCTGATGCTTACGGCAGAGGTCGTATTATCGGCGACTACAGAAGAGTTGCTCTTTATGGTATTGATAATCTTATTGCTGACAAGAAGCATCAGATTGAAACTTCTCTCGTGAGAATGACTTCAAAGAACATCAGACTCCGTGAAGAACTTGCTGAACAGGTTCGTGCTTTGGGCGAACTCAAGAAACTCGGCGAAATTTACGGTTTTGACATTTCCAAGCCTGCAAAGAACGCTAAGGAAGCAGTTCAGTGGCTCTATTTCGGTTACCTCGCTGCTGTTAAGGAACAGAACGGTGCTGCTATGTCACTCGGACGTACTTCAACTTTCCTTGACGTTTATATTCAGCGTGACCTTGATAATGGTGTTATCACTGAAGAAGAAGCTCAGGAAATTATTGACCACTTCATTATGAAGCTCCGTATTGTTAAGTTTGCAAGAACTCCTGAATACAACGCACTCTTCTCAGGCGACCCGACATGGGTTACTGAATCAATCGGTGGTGTTGATGTTGACGGTCACCACCTCGTAACAAAGAACAGCTTCCGTTATCTCCATACTCTTGAAAACCTCGGAACTGCTCCCGAGCCGAATATGACTATTCTCTGGTCACAGAAGCTCCCGAGAAAGTTCAAGGAATACTGTGCTAAGATGTCTATCAAGACTTCTTCAATCCAGTACGAAAATGACGACATGATGAGAGTTACTCACGGTGATGACTATGCTATTGCTTGCTGTGTATCTTCAATGAGAGTTGGTAAGGAAATGCAGTTCTTCGGTGCAAGAGCTAACCTTGCTAAATGTCTCCTTTACGCTATAAACGGCGGTGTTGACGAGAGAATGAAGGTTCAGGTAGGTCCTAAGTACAGACCTGTTGAAGGCGATTACCTCGACTTTGACGATGTATGGGAAAAGTATCAGAACATGATGGAATGGCTTGCTGGTCTTTATGTAAATACTCTTAACATTATCCACTATATGCATGATAAGTACAGCTATGAGAGAATTCAGATGGCTCTCCACGACAGAGATGTAAAGCGTTATTTCGCTACAGGTATCGCTGGTCTTTCTGTTGTTGCAGACTCACTTTCAGCTATCAAATACGCTAAGGTTAAGTGTATCCGTGACGAAAACGGTGTTGTAGTTGATTACGAAGTTGAGGGCGAATTCCCGAAATATGGTAACAATGATGACAGAGTTGATGACCTTGCTGTTATGGTTGTACGTACATTCATGGATATGATTAGAAAACATCATACATACCGTGACGGTGTTCCGACAATGTCTATCCTTACAATTACTTCAAACGTTGTTTATGGTAAAAAGACAGGTAACACACCTGATGGACGTAAGGAAGGTGTTCCGCTTGCTCCGGGAGCAAACCCAATGCACGGCAGAGACACTCACGGTGCAGTAGCTTCACTTTCATCTGTTGCAAAGATTCCTTTCAAGCACGCTCAGGACGGTATCTCAAATACATTCTCAATTATTCCTGACGCTCTCGGTAAGGATATGACAGTATTTGCAGGAGATATTGATATTGACGCTCTTAAGGGTGAATAATAAATGATGAATCCTGATATGCTCGGTAAAGCTGACAGTCCTGAAGAACTTGTTGACCTTATTGACCAGCTTATGTCTCAGGGCAGTGGTCATGTAAATATTGCTGCTGATGAAAACGGCGGGGGTATGAAAGTTGATACAGTTAACAGTACTGACTGCGGTGCTAAAGGTGCTTGTATGCAGCCTACTGAAACTTCAGTTGACCCTGATGCCGAAGATTAGATTATTGACGGGAAACGGTTTTCATGCCGTTTCCTATCTATATAAATTTTTTAAGGAGGATTATTAAAATGGAAAACAATGCTACACAGGTTGAAAACCTTGTTGAACTCCTCGACGGTTATGTTGAAAAAGGTGGTCATCATCTTAACGTAAACGTTTTCACAAGAGATACACTTCTTGATGCTCAGGCACATCCTGAAAAGTATCCTCAGCTTACAGTAAGAGTTTCCGGTTATGCCGTAAACTTTGTAAAGCTTACAAAGGAACAGCAGGACGATGTTATTTCAAGAACATTCCATGCTTCACTTTAATCAATAAGAAAAGTCCGGAGAAAATCCGGACTTTTTTTATTACAGCATTGTTGCACGAAGTTCTGCGGGGCTGAGTTTTGAGAGATATGACGGGGCAATGTCAAATGCAGTCTTACAGCCTGTTGCACCCTCTGCTTTCAGACGGTTCAACGCTCTTGCGTAACATATCAGTACACTTGCGGTAAATTCGGGATTTGATTCGAGTTTGAGTGAATATTCAATCATCTGATGAGTTTTTTCACCGTCTCCCGTCATACCGCTTCTCATGACAAAACCACCATGATTCATTTTATTGTGAACAGCATCAAATTCTTCTTCACTGATAAAATTAACGGTTGTGTCATATTCGTCAAAATAATTTTTCATATTCTTGATAGTTTCTTCGATTTTTGCGGTGTCTGCACCGTCCTCCGCAACAATCCAGCACTCTCTCTTGTGTTTCTGACGTGTGGAAAGTTCAGGCTGACTTCCTGAACGTACTGCTTCCATAGCCTCCTCAACCGGCACGGTGTACTGAATTCCTTTCTTTACACCCTCAACACGTCTTATAGCGTCGGAGTGTCCCTGACTTACGCCCTTGCCCCAGAAAGTGTATGTCTTGCCGTTCGGAAGAATTGACTCGGCATAAAGTCTGTTGAGTGAGAAAAGACCGGGGTCCCAGCCGAGAGAAATCATAGCGAGGTGACCGCTTTCCTTTGCAGCCTTGTCAACGTTTGCGAAATGTTCAGGGATTCTTGCATGAGTGTCAAAACTGTCGATAACGTTAAAAAGCTTTGCAAGTTCGGGAGTCTGTTTGGGAAGGTCTGTTGCACTTCCTCCGCAGATAATCATCACATCAATTTCATTCTGATACTTTTCAGCTTCGTCAAGTCTGTAAACCTTTGCACCGTCTGTAAGCGGTTTCAGTGATGCAGGGTCACGGCGTGTGAATATTCCTGCAAGTTCCATGTCGTCATTCTGTCTGATTGCAAGTTCAACACCTTTTCCGAGGTTGCCATAGCCTGCAATACCTATTTTTATTTTGCTCATTGGATTTACCTCCCATAATATTTTGTACGTTTATATTATATCACAAAATTTTTCTCATGTAAAGAAAAAGCGGACACGAATGTCCGCAATTTTTATTTCTTTTCGGTTTTGTGGAGGGTGATGTTTATTTCGTCAATAAGTTTGGAGATTTCGGAAATAGAGCTGTTGATAATTTCAGTACTTGCATTTGTGGTATTTACGTTATCGTCAAGTACACTGAATGCCTTTATAGTCATTTCAAGAATATTTACCATTTGTTTTACGCTGTCTGCGTCCATGCTTTCATTGCTGTTGCAGAACATTACGATATTATTAAGCAGACTGTTTACCTGTCCTGCTTTCTGACTTGTTTTTGAAGTAGATTCGTCAATGGTATTCATATTTTCTGTAATCTTTTTTATATCACGTTTGAGCTTATCAGAGAGTTCAAGACATTCGCCCGTGATTTCTGCAAGTTTTTCATGCTGGGAGGCAAGTTCGCTGTGACGTGCAAGAAGTACCGATTTTGCGTGTACAATACAGTTATCAGGAGTATTGAGTCCCCTGCATATAGCTATAGCCATATCACGACATGAACGATATCCGCACGCATGGCAGTTATAATTGCGGTCAGCTTCTGTATGTTTGCCCATCATTTCGTAAACGGCATCAAGTTGTTTTTCAGTAGGAATTGGTGAAGGATTCATAGGTTTATAGCTTCTCATAAAATCTGAAATTCTTAATTCTTCGTCAAATTTTCTGAAAAGCCTGTCCTCACCGCCACGGAAAATACCTGTTTTGCGACGTTTTTTAGCTTCTTTTTCAACTTCCCTCATAGTAGCCATAACATCAAAAACAGTCTGTGATGTACCTGAAGCAGGACCTACATTACAGCCGAATTCACATGAAAGAACATCGAACACTTCAGGGTGCTTGTATTCAGGCATACTTGCATACATATCAAGTTCGGGGTAAACCTTGTGGACTCCCTCGGACGTTGTAATATTAATATCAGGGTTATGAAGCCAGAGATTGTCTCTGAGTCCGCCCGGACGGGGATAAACCGCACCTACCTGTCCCTGCTGGTCATCAAACGGATATTCAAAGTCGTGTATTGAATTGGAAGGTATTTTTATATCATTTCTTTCAAAATATTCATTCAGCTTATTGAATGTCACGTTGTAGTCAACGAGACCTGTTTCCGTAAATTCCGTTTTCTTTGCGATACACGGAGAAAGAACGGCAATAGGGTTTGTTCTGTTCATATATTTTTTTATGTATGTTGCCGCACAGGCAATAGGGCTGTGAATAGGGGAGAGGTTTCTTAAAAGTCTCGGCTGATATATTTCTATGTACTTTACAATAGCCGCACATGGCTGTGTGATTACGTTTTCCACCTTTTTCGCAATTGTACGCAGATGAGCCCATGTACATATATCCGCACCAAAAGAAACATCATAAATTATACAGCCTTTTTTTCTGAACCAGTCAAGTATACCTTTCCACTGCGTCGGGAATACTGTTTTTATTGCAGGGGTTGCAAGAATAATCATTTTTTCTCTTGAAAGTTTTGACATACAGATTTCCGTATCGTCTATGTAGTCTCTTGCACCGTGATTGCAGGTTCTTACACATTCACCGCACGTAATACATCTGTCCGGGTCAACTGTTGTAACAAATCTGCCGTCGTCAAGCATTTTTGTTATATTGGCTTCAGGAGCAGGACAGTTTCTCACGCAGGCATTACAGCCGACGCATTTTTCAGGTTTTACTATAATTATTTCATTCATATACAAAAAACTCCTTAAAGTTATACTGCATTTCAGTTATCGTCAAGAGCAGCGGCTTGTCGTGCGAGTTCTGCAAGGTCAATATTTCCGCTGTTTTTCTTTTTGTCGGGAACATCGTCAAGAGAAGAAGCCTGTTTTGTGAGTTCATCAAGACTTATACTTTCTTTTTTTGTTTTTTTACTCATAGCAACAAATTCTTCTGCCTGTCTTGTCAGAGCATCAAGGTCTATACCGCCCTTGTTGGAAGCGGTATTGCGTGTAGGACGGGCAAGCCCTGAAAGGTCAAAATCATCATCGTCATCTCCGAAAATATCGACTTCTTCAAGTTCGTCAAAATCGGGAACGTCATCATATTCGTCATATTCATCGGATTTGTTTTCGGAAACCTTTTCATTGTATGAATAGTCTGTCTTTTCGTAAACAGGTTTTTCGGGAAGTTCGGGCTTGAGTGTTTTGGGAACACAGAAAACAGGAACACCGTCTTTTTCAATAGTGTTTCGTGTGTCTGAAAGTATTTTTTCGGACTTCTCAAAAATTTCTTTCATTTTGGACATTTCCGCACTTATTTTAATTACATCTTCAAGAATAAGAGATTTCATGTTATCGGAGGCGTGTTTCAGCTGTTCAGACTCATTATGCACTTCTGTCGTCATTTCAGCGGCATATGTTTCAGCTTCATATACAATTTCAGCTGCTTTGTTGTTGGCTTCAGCAACTATATTTTCAGCGAGTTTCTTTGAATTTACGTCAAGTTCGTCAGCTTTCTTCTTGGCTTCATCTATTATTGCGGACGCTGATTTTTTAGCGGCTGCAAAAACAGCTCCGAAAACAGCAGCGTCGTCTTTTTCGGACATTGATGAAAGCTTCATATCTGCATCTGAAAGATTCTGTTCAAGTTCTGCAACGGAATATTTCAGATTGGTTATTTCTTTTTCCTTTTCTTCGTTGTCGGTTTTCAGAAACTGAATCTTTTCGCACATCGACTTGTTTTCCGTCTGACATTCAGTAAGCCGTTTTCTTTCTTCTGCAAGGACAGATTCATGTATTTTTTCTGCGTTTGTTCCTGATTTGTATTTTTCAAGAGAAAATTTTGTTTCCCTGAGTTCGTTTTCAAGTTCAGAAATTCGTGAACATAGAAAGGAAATACGTTTTTCAACGTCTTCCTTGTCGTATCCGCCGAAAGTTACTGTTTTTAAAAATTTGGTTTCAGCCATTGGCAAATCCTCCTGTATTCTTTTCATAAATAGAAAAGACTTTAAAAGTGCTTTAATAATTACAAAGGCGTTTATATATTAAATATATTTTACACTGTTTTTTGCAGAATGTCAATAGAATTTTGGAAAAATGTACTTTTTTTATATCAAATGCACAAAAAACTGTACGTATATTCTACAGTGTAGTCATATAATGTCACGAAAATCAAAATCATACGGTGACAAATAGTTGAAAGAACAGATTGTTATAAAATCCTGTGAATCAAAAGATATTCTGCCGTCCAAAAGTTTTCGGTCATCGATAATTGGTAAATTTGATATAGGTGCATACTTTCTGAGAATTTCCTCGTCGCACGAGCATCTGCGGTGAAATTCGTCGTTAAACATACCGTTTTCTTCAAGCAGTTGACGAATATTGTTAGGGCAGTTTTCCATTAACAAGGCAACTGGAAATTCTTTTGATAAGACGCCATAATTTTCTATAACTCCATATTCTTCATTTTTAATCAGTATTCCGTTTTCTTCAAGCTGTTTACGGATATCGTCGGGACAGTATTTTAACAAGCAAGCAGGAAACGGTGATGAAAAAAAGCCATGAGTTTCTTCTATAACGGGGTAATCTTTACCTTTGCTAATCCAATACCAGTTACAAAGAGAATCGTCATCGAATCTGCACCATATATCAGGCAAATTTTCGAGTTTATTTTTAATAGACTTTGGGTTGTAGTCTGCTGAATTTAAAATACCTTTTGTGAAAATATCTGTCAAATCTTTAATCATAATTTTTAATCATCTCCTTTACTTCGGGATTGTCATAAAGTCCGAGGTCGAAAAGCTTATTAATCTGACGGTTGGTAAGTCTGCCGTTAAGGGAGTAGACAAACTGTCCGTGTTCACGTTCCGTGCCGTTCCATGAGTCTATGACTTTAAGCCAGCCGTGTTTTCCGAGAGTACGTTCGGGAAACTTTGTATTCGGAAAAAATTTTGCGGTAATCATTTTGGCGGCTTTTGTGTGACCTGTATAATCGCAGGAATAAGTGTCACCGTCGGGAGAAATCCAGCCGAGTTTGAAATTTTTGTCATTCTTAAAAAACATTTTTTCAAGAGGCAGAGGACATTCTTTGTCTGTTTCTATAATTTCGGAAAAATTGTAGTCATTCGGATTGAAGCAGAAATAACCGCCTTTTTCATCGGCTACAATCGGAAGTTTTTCCGCAGTCACTATATTTTCAAGATGTGTACCGCATAACTGTTCAATACTTTCAAAATATTCATAATAATAATATCCTGTCTTGGATTTATATATTGCAAATTTTTTCATGACATATATCTCCTGCTTAAACGTATTATACAAAATTATATCATATTCAGTATTTTTTTTCAAGTATATAAATAAAAAATGTTTTAAATTGATGAACTGCTGGAATATTTGTTATATATATGTTATAATTAGACATGAAAG
>DETU01000112.1 GCA_002362175.1 Ruminococcus sp. UBA3280 | reverse complement strand
ACAACAACTACAACAACATCAGGTATTATCAGCGGAAGCAATATCTCTAATACAACAACAACTTCAACAACCGGTATTGTATTACCAAGTACCGCTTCAAACACATCATCTTCTACTACAACAACTACTACAACTACAACTTCTACACAGACATCTACCACAACTACAACAGGTTCAACAACTACAACAACTCTCACATATCCTCACTATTATGCAGACCTTGAAACTGAAATCGGCTTCTACTTCAGCCATGATGATGGCAGACGTGAAAACGGTATCGTAGGTGAAGGCGGATTCAGCAAGGAACAGGTTAACATCTCTAAGATGTACAAGGTTGACTATGAAGGTGCAACTCCGGAAGAAGTAACATTCGACCCTGCAAACATCACATTCAACGGTGCTACACCTGCAACTGTATACAATAAGGCAAACAAGACATTCAAGTATGAAGTTCCCGTATTCTACAACTTCGGTACAAACGGTGAAGAAGATATCCGTCCTCTCCTTGATGCAGATAAGAATCAGGTAGTAATTACGGTTTATATCGGCGTAAAGGGTGACGTAAACCTTGATAATCTTGCTGACGCAGTTGACTCTACACAGATTCAGATGTACTATGCAAAACTTTCAGCAGGTGCTGTAGACGGTACTGCTTCAACCAAGAATACTCAGCTTTCAATTTCAAATGAACTGGTTGACGGTCCTGACTCAGTTTATGACCACTTTGCAGCATTCCTCGGTGACGTAAATGCTAACGAATGGTCTGAAACCAACTGGAAGTTAAGAAAAGAAGACAGACTTGAACTCAATGCAGTTGACGCTACACAGATTTCAATGTTCTATGCACATATGTCAGCATTCCCAGATGACAACACGTATGATGTATGGACACAGGTATCACCTTCCAGATTTGGAGCAACAGATTAATTTCTGAAACAATTAAAAAAGCAGACCTTCCGGTCTGCTTTTTTTTCGGAAAAAACTACATCTTGACAAATATAATTTAAAGTGGTACAATATAATCAGGAAAGAAAACCATAATAATTCGTAAATAAATATAGAAAATTTTACTGATTTTTAGTAAAAATGGAATTTCTGATAATTTTATGTGTGCTAATTGTGAAATAAGTACAAAAAACCATATTATTAATCATCAATAATTTTTAAAGAAATTGCACAGTTCTGCTTGACTTATTGTGTTTTGTGTGATAAAATGTAGTTATGAATTTCTAGGGATAGCTATAGGTAAATGTTTATCCCATTGAAATTTGAATCCGGATATAGAGGCTTTATCAAGCGTGGTCAGTTCCGGAAGAAAAATATATTAGAGAGGTATAAAAAAATGAAGAATTCATTATTCAAGAGAGCATTTGCTGCAGTAGCTGCTGTTCCGCTTGCTCTCACACAGTGTCTGACTTATTCATCATACGCTGTAGCAAATGATTCCACTCAGCCGTCGGCAGAGGATACAGGCGATTCAGCAGAGACAAAAGAAGCTTATACTCTGAAAGGAAATCTCCTTTATATTGCTCCTGACCAGGTTGAATCAACATGGTATTCTGATTTCTATGCTGAACTTATTGAAATGGGCAGCAAGAAGTCAACAGGTACTCTCTCAACAGAGAGAATAGTTAATGCCCTTATTTCACGTGCAGACAAATTTGGACAATACAGTGATTTAGTTAAAGATGTAGCAAACTTAATTAATGATGATGTTAAGTATTCTATTTCAACAAATGGCGACATCACAGTTACAGGAAGTATAGCTAATCCTGATTTGGCATTCCTTACAAAAGAAGCACAGGACACTATCAATGCAAAATTTGACGAACTTAAGGCAGAATATGAAGCAGCTAAAAAGGAAGTTTCAGAAAAGTTTGATATTCCTGAAGAAGAATTTGAAACTCTGAATGTTTCCAAGGAAGAACTTGCTGCAAAGTATGGCATTTCTATTGAGGAACTTGAAAAGTACAACATCACTATTGAAGATGTTGCTGCTAAGCTTGAGGTTCCTGTAGAAACTTTTGAAGGCGTTGAAACCATTGACGATATTAAAGTTCCTGTATTTGATTTCAGTTCAGTTGACTTTTCAGGTACATATGAATTTGTAATTGAAGGCAGTGACCTTGCAAATGGCAATAAAGTTGATGTAAAGGCTAAATATACTGCTAATCAGGCTGTTAATGGTAAGACAGTTTTCGCTATAGGTGATTGTGCTGATTTTGCACTTTCAAAGATTAATGACATTAAAAATTGTGCTTATACAACAATTGCAGATATTGCCGATTATGATGCTGCAGCTGCTGAAGAAGTAAAGGCAGAATTTGACAAACGCTTTGATGCTTATGCTAATAAGATAAGCAAGGCAAAAAATAAGTTTGATAAGGTATACACAGTAGAACGTGATGCACAGGCTGAAAACATGGCTGAACTTATCCAGAAAATCAATGATTTTGCTGATAATAACAAGTACGTTGACAAGATTGACAACAAGCTTGGCAAGGAGTATAGACTTCCTTCATCAGTTACTGAAATTTTCAACAAGTCTATCGTGGCTAATATCTACGATGACGTTCTTGCACAGCTTAATAAGGCACTCGTTACTTATGATGTTCAGATTCAGTCATCTGAAATAGCTGCATTCGCTGATAACGAACTTTTCAATCTTTCAGCAACAGCAGCAGGCGGTACTTACACATTAACAGGTGATTTCCCTGACGAAGAAGTAGCTTCTTCTGTAAAGCATCTTGTTGCTTCCGTTGAAGTTGGCGACATCTATAACGCTGACGCAAATCTTGCTACAGTAGGTCTCAGAATTTACAGAGAGCCTGTTACAACAACAACTACAACAACAGATACTACTACTACTACTACTTCTACAGCAACAGATTCCACAACATCAACATCATCAGACAGCACAACATCTACAACAACA
>DETU01000017.1 GCA_002362175.1 Ruminococcus sp. UBA3280 | reverse complement strand
AAAAACTTTACAAAACTATTTACTTTTCTTCAAAAATATAGTATAATTAAGTGTTGACTTAAATTTTACGGAGGTTATAATATGAGTCCTGCTCCTAAAGAAATTCTCAGATTCGTTGAAGAAAACGATGTCAAATTCATACGTCTTACGTTTTCCGATATGTCGGGAAACCTGAAAAATATCGCCATTATGCCCGACGAGCTTCCCCGTGCATTTTCATACGGAATCCCCTTTGACGCTTCTTCTTTCAGCGAAAACTGTTCCGACCTTCTTTTATTTCCCGATATTTCCACACTTTCTGTACTTCCATGGCGACCAAAATCGGGACGTGTAGTGCGTTTTTTCTGCAACCTCAGAAACCCCGACGGCACAAATTATGCTGGGGATATAAGAAACGAACTTACCGGTTATATAAACTCTCTCCGTCTTGACGGATATTCGTGCGAAATGGGTACTAAATGCGAATTTTATCTTTTTGACCTTAACGAAAAAGGTGAACCAACTAAAATTCCGCACGACACAGGAAGTTATTTAGATGTTGCTCCGCTGGACAAGTGTGAAAATGCAAGACGTGAAATCTGTCTTTCACTGGAAGAAATGGGAATGAATCCGAAAAGCTCATGTCACAAGCACGGTCCGGGACAGAATGAAATTGAATTCCGTGAAAACGAACCCGTAACCGCTGCTGACAATATGGTTCATTATAAAACTGTTGTAAAATCAATTGCGGCACAAAACGGACTTTTTGCATCGTTCATGCCCAAACCGCTTCCGAACGAACATGGAAGTGCTTTGAGTATTTCGCTAAGTCTGAAAAAAAACGGCGAGCATATTTTCGGAGACGACCCTGAAAATATGTCGCACGAGGGAAAATGTTTCATTTCGGGAGTTCTGAGCCGTATACGTGAAATAACCGCCTTTCTTAACCCCACCACAAACTCATATAAGCGTTTCGGAATAGGCTATGCACCGAAATATGTAAACTGGTCTTTTGAAAACTGTTCACAGCTTATAAGAATACCTCGCACCGCAGGAACTGCTCCTAAAATAGAAATACGTTCGGCTGATGCTTGCTGTAACCCCTATATCGCTTTCAAACTCATTCTTGCGGCAGGTATTGACGGAATACGCTCCGACGACTGTTCACTTCTTGACAGCACTATGAAAAGCGGTAAAACGCCATTTGAATTTCAGCCGTTGCCGTCGTCTCTTGAAGAAGCGTTTGCAACGGCAAAAACAAGTGATTTTGTAAAGGCAAGTCTTTCAGACGAAATTGTTCGCAATACCTTTGAAACGTTCAGCAAACAGATTCAGGAATACAATCTCGCACACAACAAGGACGAATTTGAAGAAAGACTGTATTTTAAATATATCTGACAGGTGAACATATGAATATTCTGATTGTTTCTCAATACGATGAAAATATAACCAATCTTGAACAACTTGTTAAAATTGAAACGGGCGGAAAAACCGTCATTGTTTCAAGCGGAAATGAAGCACGCCGTATTATTTCAGACGATACAGAACTGAAACTCGTCATTATAAATACTCCTCTGCCCGATGAGTTCGGTCAGGAACTTTCACTGACAATTGCCGAAAACACAGGAGCAGGAGTAATTCTCATATGCAGGAATGACATTTCAGAAGATATTTCACATAATTTAGCCGATACGGGAATAGTCGTCGTTTCAAGACCTTTCAGCAATGAAGATTTCAAAGAAGCTATCCGCAAGACAGACTGTTCCGAAATTCACGGAATAAAAAGAGAAAATGTCGGTATTCTGACAAAAATAGACGAAATGAGACTTATTAACCGTGCAAAATGCACTTTAATGGAGTACCTTAAATTTACAGAACCACAGGCACACCGCTATATCGAAAAACAGGCAATGAACAATCGTCAGACACGACGTGAAGTTGCTGAAAAAATACTCAAAACATATAAAAAATAAACCGCCCTGAATATTCAGGACGGTTTTTTGTTATTCTTCTTCACTGTCTAAATTTTCAAAGTCCTCTATAGTGAGGTTTTCATAATCAAATTCAAGCAGTTCGTCACAATTCGGACAATTTATAGAGCCTTCGTCAATCATACCCTCGTCAAGCAAAATTGTATCTCCGCAGGTGGGACAGGTGATTTCATAAAGTTCGTCATCATCTTCATCGAAATCGTATTCATCATCTTCGTCAAAATCTTCATCGTCGTCGCCGAAACAACCGCACTCACCACAACCAAAATCTTCATCATCTTCGTCATAGAGTTCTTCTTCGACGTTTCCCAAATCTTCGTCAAGAATATCACAAAGTTCTGTGAGTTCGTCAACCTGCGACTGTAAATCGTCAACATAGAGAACAACTTCCTCAAGTACTTCTGACATCTGAGCAAGGATTTTTCCTTCCTTTGTGGAGCGGTCAAATTCAAGACCGTCCATAAGTCCCTTTAAATAGGACATTTTTTCAGTAAGCTTCATAAAATAGCCTCCTTATGAGACAGGCTTATGCTCTTGACATATATTCGCCTGTTCTTGTATCAATCTGAATTTTCTCACCCTCATTGATGAAAAGCGGAACTTTAACCTCTGCACCTGTTTCAACAGTTGCGGGTTTTGTAGCGTTTGTAGCTGTATCGCCCTTGAAACCGGGGTCTGTCTGAGTTACTACGAGTTCAACAAAGTTAGGCGGTTCGATGCCGAAAACAGAACCCTTGTAAGAAAGAACCTTGCAAACCATTTCTTCCTTAACGAAACGGAAAGCGTCGCCAAGCTTGTCCTCACTAATCGGAATCTGTTCGTAAGTCTCCATATCCATGAAGTAGTAAAGCTCACCGTCTGTATAGCTGTACTGCATATCCTTTCTTTCAACGAAAGCGGTCGGGAACTTTGCAGTAGGGTTGAAAGAAGTTTCAACCACTGAACCTGTGATAACATTCTTGTACTTTGTTCTTACGAAAGCAGCACCCTTTCCCGGTTTTACGTGCTGGAACTCAATAACCTGAACAACCTGTCCGTCGAGTTCAAAAGTAACGCCATTTCTGAAATCTCCTGCTGAAATCAT